>JBILJL010000075.1:0-9096 GCA_044377255.1 Bacteroidia bacterium | reverse complement strand
AATATTCGGCAACAATTTCCTCTTTTGTTTTTCTTTTTTGACTCATTTTTGTGCGAAATAAAGTTAACATTTCTGTCAACCTATTTCAGGACAAGTCACCATGTGTTTCAATATTTAGATAATATCAAGAACATTGTTTACATCAACTTGCTTTAATATATCTCTGTTCATTTTTCCTTGTAAACTGTTAAGAATATTCGTTTTTTCTTTCGGCACATTTTTTAAATTAAAAATAGCATCTATAAAAACTGGTTCATTTTCTGTTCCAATATTTCTTTTCCAATTGTTTAAAAAGAAAGTCAAAAGTTTGTTAGCCTCACCTATGTTATTTTGATACCTGTCATCCAAATGTAAGTCATCTACTGTTCTGTCAAGGGGTTTGTTGTTTTTTGATTTAATCAAAATAACATCTACTGGGTCGCCAATTAAACATTTGTTTGGAACCTCAAATTCATAACAATCTTCAAATGCTTCATGGTAAGGATGAATATGTGTTTCAATTGAAAAAGGCAAACTCCTTTTTTCTGCTGAATTGCAATCATGACAAGCTGGAATCAAATTGAAAAAGGAAACGGCAAAAAATGGGTTAAGTGATTTCGGATAAAAATGGTCAATATCATAATAAGCTCTTAATATTGTTGCTGCTGATGAATTGCTTCTAATTGTAACAATATCTAATTTGCGATTATTGCAATATGGACATGTAGCATTATCAAAACCAATTTTAGCAAAAAGTTTCTTGCAAAAATCCGAACTCCTGAAACTTGTGTAGTCAAATATTTTTTCGCTAAGTAATTTTCCAAATGCAGTTTGTGAATAATTACCAGGCGTTCCAGTATATAAATCAGCTTGATTAATTCTAAGCGAAATATTTGTTTTCAATACTGCGAAATGATTTGGTCTTGATACAATAACACTCTTCAATGCAGCTGCATTACTTGCAATTAAGAAATCAAAAAAACTTTTGTGTCTTGTGGCTGTGGCAATGTCGTTATTTGCATACTCAATGCGGTAAGCAGAAGTTGCAGTTTGTGTTGCATACTTTTTGCACTTTTCTATTAGCGAAGCAACCTTGTATTTCTTACCGTTTTTAACTTTCGGATTTAGTTCATTCCAAAGCTCTTCTGCTAATGAATCCAAATAAGGGTCTGCATCAACCCGATTTAAGTGCTCTTGAATCTTAATCATTTTCAAGAATCTTTTTAATGCGAAATTGAATTACCTCATCACCGATGATGTTCGCTAAGTTCATAAATTCTCTTTTGTCTTTCCTGCTTATTTGCTTGCTTTCAACCGAAGTAATAAGACTTTTGATTTTGTTGTAAGCAAAGTCACTTGTTCTTTTCTGCCCTAAGAAAAAAGGTTCTGCATATAAATCATAAAGATTGCCACCAAACGTATTTATTTTCAATTCAATCCCATCCAGAGAGGAGCCAGTGATTGATTTATCCAAGATAGTTATGTTTTGTTTGGGTAGGTCTGATAGTAAAAAGGGAGAATGCGAAGTCAATAAAAGCTGGATATTGCCTGAAAAAATATTAGGCAAAACATTTAATAATTTATCGAAGAATTCTATTTGCCACATAGGATGAAGATAAAGGTCTCCTTCATCAATACAGAGTAGTAAATTATTTTGCCGTGTATATCTTAATTCCTGATAAAGTGAAGCGAATAAATTTAAGTAGGCTTTATGGCCAGAACTAATACCAATCCAGTTAATATCAAACACACTACTTTGGCCAAATAAAGTTATGTATTCATTTATAAACCCTTTTGAATATCTTGATTTGTAATTGAATGTGAAATATTCAAGTCCTCTATTTCTTGCACCTTCTGCATTGTATTCAATATTTAAATCGCTTGCTGATATTTTTAGTTTTTTCAAAAAATCTATCTGCTTCCTGATTTTTTCAAATTGACTTTCAGACTCTTTTTTCTCATCTCTTTCCAAGAATAGAGTTAACTGTTCACGAGGCATATTTGAAAACTCAGCATCCAAAAAATCAATAAGTTTTTCAGAAATTTCTTCTGTCCTAAGATTGAATAACGAAGGAATGAATTGTTCGAGATTTGCAAATTGAACATTAAATAAATTTTCCTTGAAGCGACTTCTTCGAGAATAATTATTGTATATCTCAAAGAAATATCCAAATCTTAATAAGTGAATAAACTTGTTTTCTGGTCTAATTTCTCGAAGTCTATCCCTAAATATCTTTTTAAATTCTCTAATGTTTTCAAAGTTGTTACCATATACATCCCGTTCCATTGAGGAGTTAAACCGATTTATCCAAACCTTGCTGATTAATTGAACTTGCGTTGGTAAATCAATATTTAAAGAAGAAAATATTTTTGAATTTATTAATCGAATTTGCTTCTCAAATTCTGTTATTTTCTCTCTTCTTAAAAAGTGTTGGCGATTGAATAAGTTGTTAACAGAAATGTCCGCTACTTCAGTATCAAATTCATTTCTTCTCTCGTCAAATACATTTGAGAAGAAAACAACTTTGAGAGGATTTATAGAACCTTTGTAATCTTCAAACGAAATTTTAAAATCAGCTTGTGGCTTTGAAAAATTAGAAAAGGAATGATGACAAATTAATTTATTATCTTCTTCAGTTATAACAAAGAAGTTTGTTTGTAAAGATGTTTTAGCTCCTTTCAATACTTTACATACCAGTTCAACTGCATTACTTTTACCTGAACCATTTTTTCCAATAACACCAACCACATCGCTAATTCTTTCACCAAAAAAATTAGACGGCAATGCGTCAACATCCTTCTTAGATAATGCATTGTTTTCTACATCATATTTAAATTTGTGAGAACTTGAAAGGTTAAAACCAAAGTTCTCAAAATTTCGAAATTTCTCTACCCATATGTAACAAATATTCATGTTCTATTAATTTTGCTTTTAGTAATATTCCTTGATGTAGTCATAGGCTCTGTTAAATAAATCTTCGTCTTTGATTTGATACTTTGTCCAAAGAACTTTTCGTAATTCTCGTTTTACTTCTCTTTCTCCAACTGTCGAGTTTTGCCAACCGTCAAAACGAACTACTCTAACTATTTCGTCAATGTCGTTTACAATGCGTTCTACAATAGCTGGTGTTGTGTCGGTTTTTAATTCAAGGAACAATTCAGTCAATGCGGCTTTTGCATTTTTCTGGTCTACTTCGGGTTCTGTTCCTTTCTCGGCTTGTAATGTTTCTTTGGCTAACTGGCAAAGTTCTTTGATGAATTCAATTGAGTTTATCAATCCTTTCTCTGCTTTGTCTCGAATGGCTTCCAGTCTTTCGCTAAGGCGTTTGAATGTTGGATTGTTTCCGTGTTTGTTTAAACGACTGATAAGAATTTTCAAAACTTTCTCTGCTTGTCTTGGGTCTTTCTTATTCATCAAATCATCAATCACTTCAGCATCTAAAATCATTTCTTCCATGTCGTGATTGATACCCGAAACATGAATGTGTTCATGGATGAGTGCTGTTGTCTGTGCACCTAACGCATGCCACAACAATCTGCCGTTGTCGTCTGATGCTGGTTTTACAGAAGTGTAAACCTGCGACAACCATTTGTAATCTTTTTCAAATTGATTTAAAACAGGGTCAGGCGAAAGTGCTTCCCACAACTTTGTCAGGCTGCTGAAATCTTTTGCAAAGGCATCACGTTTTTCGTTTGTGTTTATGCAGTCTTGTGCTTGGGATAATCCTTCAAAACCTGAAAGAGTTCTGTCAACTCCAACAAAATGATTTAAACATTTTTCCATCCATTGAGGCAATTTGTCTTTCAATTCCTGCAAGTTGGTAATAACCAATTTTACGCTTTCTTCATCAAATGCCAGGGCTTTTGCTGTGTCATCAAATACACCAAAGTAATCTACAATTCTCCCGAATGTTTTATTTGGAAAAAGTCTGTTTGTTCTGCAAATTGCTTGTAAAAGTGTATGGTCTTTTAGTGACTTGTCCAAATACATGGTTTGCAAAATCGGAGCATCAAAGCCAGTCAAAAGTTTTGCCGTTACAATCAGAAATTTCAAAGGTGAATCAGCATCATTGTATTTCTCTACAACTTTTTCTTGCTTGTCTTTGTCCATCGCATACTTCTGTTTGAAATCAAAATCATCATTGGCTGATGAACTGATAACAACTTCGCTTGCTTCCGGATTTATCAAAAGGTCTAATGCTTCTTTGTATTGAACGCAAGCCTCACGGTCTGGCGTTACTATCATTGCCTTTAAACCTTCGGGTTCAACGTGTGCTTTGAAATGTTCTACAATGTCGGCAACAATTGTTTTTACCCGTTCAGGTGATTTTAAAAATACCGCCATGTTTGCGGCTTTCTGACTTAGCTTGTTTCTATCTTCTTCACTCAGGTCGTTTGCCATTTCTTTAAAAGCAATGTCCAAACTTTCTTTGTCAATGTGATAATTGGGCAAACGTGGTTCAAAGTGCAAGGGCAATGTTGCATTGTCTCTGATACTTTCCTGAAAAGTATAGCGGCTCATATAACCGCCACTGTCTTGCTCTGCTCCAAATGCCCAAAATGTATTTTTATCTGCTTTGTTTATCGGTGTTCCTGTTAAACCAAACAGAAAAGCATTGGGTAAAGCATTTCGCATTTTGCGGCCCAAATCACCTTCCTGAGTTCTGTGTGCTTCATCCACCATCACAATAATGTTTTCACGTTTGTTCATGTCGGGATAAGCATCTTTGAATTTGTGCACCATCGTAATGATGATTTTCCTTGTGTCTTGTTCCAATAGCTTGTGCAATTCTTTGATGCTATCGGTGGTAATCATGTTCGGCACTTCTGCTGTGTTGAACGTGGCTGTAATTTGAGTATCTAAATCAACTCTGTCCACTACAATCATTACTGTTGGATTATTCAGGTCTTGTTGCTTTCTCAATTTCTGAGCAGCAAACAACATCAATAGCGATTTTCCAGAACCTTGAAAATGCCAAATCAATCCTTTCTTTATTTCTCCTTCTCTTACCCGTTGCACAATGGCATTGGCTCCTTCGTATTGCTGATAGCGGCAAACTACTTTTATTTTTTTCTTCTTGCTGTTTGTGGCGTAAACAGTGTAATACTGTAAAATATCCAACAGTGTTGAAGGTTTGAGTAAATGCGTTAATTGTTTGGCAACATCTTGCAAACCGATGAAGTGACTTAACTCGTCTTTTTCATCTTCTAAACGCCAAGGTGCCCAAAACTCCAAAGGTGTTCTTACGCCACCAATAAATATTTCTTTGCCTTCGGTTGCAAATGAAAATACATTGGGAACAAATAATTGAGGAACGGAATTTTCATACACAACATTTATATCATGTGCCCCATCAAACCAAGTAACAGCAGGTCGCACAGGTGTTTTGGCTTCTCCAACAACTAAAGGAATTCCATTGACGAACATTACAATGTCAGGAATTTTGGTTTCTCTGGCTCTTAGTTTAAATTGATTGGAAAGCACGAAACTGTTGTTCTTCAATACTTCAAAATCAATCAGGCGAATGGCAACATGCTCGTTGTTATTGCCAATAGGTAGCGTTACTTCATTGCGAAGCCATTTTGAAAATTCTTCGTTGGCTCTTACCAAACCAACGTTGTTTACTGTAATGAGAATGGCTCTGAGTTTATGAATAACTTCTTCGGCTCTTTCAGGATTGGCCGCAATATCAGGATTGAGGCGGCAAAGGGCTTCTTTCAATTCCTTTTCTACAAATACTTCGGTGATATCCCTTTTCAGTAAATCGGCTTGCACATATTTCCATTTTACTGAATCATATTCTACGGCATCTTCTTTTACTAAATTGCCTTGCACAGCGTTTAAGTTCACCCCAGTCAGTTGGTGAATGATAAAATGCTCTACTGTATTTTGTTCGTTAAATGCCATTATCCTAAAATTTCATTTAATAATTTCTGCTTCAAATTCTTCAAAGTTGTTTTCTGTTGTTTGAGTTGTTCCATCGTTGTGTCAAACTGCTTGAAAACTGAAATCAATTCTTTTTGCTTTTCCTTCTTTGGCAAAATGAATTCTTGCACTGCCAAAGTTTTGTTTTTGATAGTTGGAGAAAGTGAACCTTCTGAAATTTGAACGGCTCTACTCATGAAAGTATCACTCTGCATGAAGTAAGGAAGAAAATCTTTTTCAATGTTCTTTTCATTGGCTCTTAAAATCATGCTATGTGCCGATGCAATTCCATCAAAATGCGAAACGGCTACTTTGCGTAAGTAAGCCCTGCGTTTTCCGAAAATAATATCGCCTTTGTAGATTTTTAGTTTGGTTCCTATTACATCATCAGGTGTTCCTGTTCTTTCAATTTTCAGGTTGTCAGCATCTAAATGTTCTAAGCCGACATAGGTAGTTAGTTCGGTTTTCTTCGGCTCAACTCTTTCTGAAATATTGCTAGCAATTTTCTCAAACTTTACTGTTTCAAAATCTTTGGCTTTTAAATGATTTCCAAATTCTTGTTTCTCGCTGAATAAATCTCTGAGCAATTTATGTTTCAGTTGATGCAAATTCTTCTCCTGTCCATCCACCTGCTCCATTGCCGTTTCTATGCTTTGAAACAAAGCCGCTATTTGTTTTTGCTCTTCGAGTGGGGGAAGCGGGATTACTAAATCCTTTATTCTCTCAAAAGTAATATTGAAAATATTGGTAGTTCCTTGTGTTCTTCCTGCAATAAAATCTTTGGATTCATCGGACAAAAGATAGTTAAAGAGATAAAATGGATGAATTGTTTCTTTGGGTTTTAGAATTGCCATGAAGCCACCTGCATATGAATTTGTGTCCTCGTTACAGAAACCAACTTTACCTGTTTGCTCTTTACTGTTTGCAACTGAAATTAAAATATCATCTTTCATCAACTTTTGTGAATCTTTTACTTTCACCGTATCTGAAACATATTTGAGATTATGCAAACTCACTTTGCTATTTTCAAAATCAACATTGTGTGAACGAAGAATTGCATAACCACCTGAATCAACTTCATCTTTAGTAGAAAACACAACACCCCTAACGAATGTGCAAGCTTCGTCAAGTGTTAATGACTTCCATTTATTTTTTTTCAAGTTCATTATTCAATCCCAATTTTATCAAGTTGACTGTATAAATTCTGCAAGGAATTGTTTATTAATTTTTGACTTGATTTAATTTCAGCAATCAAGTCTTCAACTTTGTTTTCGTTTATAGCATTGTTTTGTTTGAAGTAAAGTTGAATGTTCAGATTACCATTGTTTTCAAGCGTTGCTTTATTACTCACAACTTTAGCAAATCCATCAATGTCTTTGTAATTCCAATATGATTTGGATATTTTGTCAATATGCTTAGGTTCTAACCAGGCATTTGTTCTGTCAATTCTTAATTCATCTTTTGCATCAATGAAAATTATTTTTCCTTTTCTTTCCTTTGGCTTTTTCATACGGCACACCAACAAACAACTTTCCATGCTGCTGTTGTAAAACAGGTTTTTCCCCAAGCCAATTACCGCATCTACAAAATCTAATTCAATCATGCGTTTGCGTATTTCGGCTTCGCTGTCTCTAAACAAAACGCCATGCGGCCACAGCACCACACAACGGCCTGTTTCTGGGTTCAGGCTTTTCATTATGTGCTGCTGAAAAGCATAGTCGGCACAACCTTGCGGTGGTGTCCCCCAAATATTTCGTCCAAAAGGGTCGTTCATCCATTTGCTTTGGCTCCACTTTTTTACGCTGTATGGCGGGTTAGCCATTATCACATCAAACTTTTTCAGTTCGTCATTCTCCAATATTTGTGGGCTGTCTAAGGTGTCGCCCTGCACAATCAAAAACTCATCTACATTGTGCATAAACATATTGATACGGGCAATGGCAGAGGTAATGAGGTTGAGTTCTTGTCCGTAAAGTTTCAGCGTTCGGTATTCTTTGCCCTGCTCTTTCAAATGCAAAGCGGCACTCAGCAAAATACCGCCACTGCCGCAGGTAGGGTCGTAGATGCTTTCGCTGCTTTTAGGGTCGGTAATTTGCGTCATCAGTTTTACAACGGTTCGGTTGGTGTAAAACTCGGCTGCGGTATGTCCGCTGTCGTCAGCAAATTTCTTAATCAGGTATTCGTAACCTTCGCCCATAATGTCGTGAGGCACTTCGGCAACGGTGAGTTTCATTTTGCTAAAATGCTCAATCAAGTCAAGCATTTTCTCGTCACTCATTCTGCGTTTGTTCGTCCATTGTGCATCACCAAACACATCATGCAACATTTCAAAGTTGGCTTTTTCAATGCCGTTTAATGCTTTTTGTAAATAAGCACCAACATCAACGGTTTTCTTTCTTACATCTTCCCAATGACATCCGTCAGGTATTTGGAAGCGATGATTTTCGGCAAATGTTGCATAGTCCAAGTCTCCATCGCTTTCTTCTAAAGCAGTCTGATATTCTTCGTCCCACAAATCGCTAACTCTTTTGAAGAACAGCAGAGGGAAAATATATTGTTTAAAGTCAGCCGCATCAATCATTCCACGCAGAATGTTGGCTGCTCCCCAGAGATAATCTTCTAATTGTTTTTGAGTCATTTTCTATTCTTAAAATTCGTTTGTAAAGTTAGTTTTATATTACTGAAAACGGTCATTGGTGCGTTGGCAAAAAATGGCTCTTTTGGTTTTGCGAAGGGTCGGCCTGTGTGGCGGGCAAAACCAAATGTGCCATTTGTGCGGCTGGCTAAAATTGAATTAAAAAAAATGTGCGGTGGGGAAAATAAAAAATACAGAAGGGTCGGCAAGGAGTGTCGGCTTACTCGTTGCTCGTTTGAAATATGGTCTGTATGTTGGTCACCTGTCAAAATGGTTTGTCTTTGTTAATTCGTTTAATTTTTAGTCGTCCGTTTATTGTTGCACTGTTGTCTTTTAGGCTTGCTTATAACGGTTGGCAGCTACAAGAAGTTGGCGCCTTTCAGCACAAATATAGTTGCGGAGAACCAAATTTTCATTAACCACTAATGTTTCAGCGTGGCACAAAACCGCCAATTTATTGTAGGTGCTGTTGAACTAAACCTAAGGTAGCATTTATTAAAGTTTATTATATTGTTTGTGTAAATAAACAACATTATGGTAACAAAAAAAAGAGCCC
>JBILJL010000074.1:0-9098 GCA_044377255.1 Bacteroidia bacterium | reverse complement strand
CCAGTTCCAATTATCAATGCTGGTCCAGGTAGAACTTGGTGCGATTTTGCCACAACGTTTAATATTAACCCAGGTTCGCAAGCTTATACACCAAATGGAGGAGCCTTGGCAACCAATGAACAATGGGTAGGACGAGGAATATCGAGGCCGAACCCAAGTGTAAATTACTATGTATTTAACCCACAGGCAAGCGATGTAAATGTGCTGCCAGATACCAATGTTATTACTTACAGGTTCACAGCAACTTTCCCGTTAAACAATGCAGTTGTATTTGTGCCAGCAGTAGCAGGTTACAATGCGCCCTCACCAACGGGCGGTTGCGTGGCTACTGATACAGTATTGTTTAGAGTAATTAAAACACCAAAATTGGAAACAGGTATTGCTCCGCCATTATGTAAATCTGGTTCGGCAGTAGATTTAGATGCGCACATGTTGGGAAGAAGCACTAATTCAACCAATCCATTGAGTAGCTATTGGTATATTGGTGCCCCAGACCAATTATACAAATCGGCAATCACGGGCGGAAGGAGCTTTAATCCTTCAAGCCCTGTAATTGAGATTTATACCAAACAATACACCCTTGTATATGCAGATACCTCAACTACTTGTAGAGTGGCCGATACTACTACCATTCAGGTGAATGAAAACCCAGTGGTAGATATTGATTATTTGAGTTTAAGCGATAGCGCCGTATGTAAAACAAGGGGCAATGTGTTGTTCTTCATGAACCCAAATAATATCCCTTCATCAGATGCAAACATGAGTAGCTTCCCTGCTTTGCCAAGTGGCGATTTTGATGTAACAGCTGGTAGGTTTAATATTAGCAGTGCGCCAGCAGGCATGTACAATATTAAGTATTATTACAAAGACCCGGGCACAGGTTGCGACAACAGAGATTCTGTAAACATAAGGTTGCAAGATGCACCAATAATTGATATCACAGATGATGGCACCGTGTGTTCTTATGGAGCGGTGTTTAGTGTAGGATTTAAAACAGTACCAAGTAGCCCTTATACTTGGAGCTGGAGCACCCCAGATGGAAATGGAAGTATTTTGGATAATGGTATAACAGGCATAGCTTATACAGCAACAGCAGCAGATATTGCTCGAGGTTCAATTACTTTTAAGGCAACTACTGTTGACTTAACTACTGATCCAGATGTGTGCGCAGCCGCAAGAGATTCTGCTACATTTATTATCAAACCAAAACCAGATGCTACCTTTAGTATAGCACCAGATAGAGCTTGTGTAGACGACAGGTATGGTGTGGAACTCAATAGTGTTTATACCGCCACCGCAAGTTCGGTAGCAGGTTCAACCTACAAATGGTTCATGGATCAAAGTGATTATAACACTACGCCAATGAATGCAGCACCTTACGATCAATTGGTACATAACCAAAAATTTACACAGTCAGGCAACCACATCATTCACTTGTTTGTAGAAGCAAATGGCTGTACCGATACCGCGTTTGCACCTGTATATGCATGGCCAACCCCAATAGCCAAGTTTGTGAGCAATCCACAAACAACCACTATTGCTAAACCATACTTTGATTTCTTTAACCAATCAACCATTGCAGATAATTCGCCATTGACTTATATCTGGACCTTCCCGCCATTGGTGCCAGGAGGAGCAAATAGGAAAGATTATACTTCAGATCCAAAGCAAATTCAGTTTACAGCAGATACAGGCGATGTGCCTGTTTGGTTAACGGTAATTAGCGAGAATGGCTGTTATGATTCTACCTCAAACCCAATTAGAATTGAACCAGACATTACGGTATTTATACCTAACGTTTTCCGTCCTTATACTTCTGAGGACAGAGGAGGAGCAAATGAAGCTGTGAATAGAGTGTTTAGGGTTTCGGCCACAGGTTTTGAAACCATAGAGATATATGTATTCAATCGTTGGGGTCAAATGGTATACAAATCGTTTATGACCAATGTAACATTTGATGATAAGGAAGGCTGGAATGGAAAAGATTTTAACAATGGTAAAGATTGTCAGCAAGATGCTTATATCTACCAAGTAAATGCAACCAGTTTTAATGGTAAAAAATATAACTACAGCGGTTCATTAACATTATTGAGGTAAGTAATAATTTAATTATGCTTTATATAATTTGGCGACTAAGCGATAGTACTTGCTTAAATAGTGGATAATTGCTAGGTTTGTCAAAATATTTATCCTTATGTCAATTACTACACTCGGTCAGTTTATCATAGAAAAGCAACAAGATTTTTCATTCGCTAAAGGTGAGTTATCTCGCTTATTGCGTGATATTGGAATTGCTGCAAAAATCATAAGCAGAGAAGTAAATAAAGCTGGACTTACTCAAATATTAGGTGAATATGGTTCGGTAAACGTGCAAGGCGAAGATGTAAAGAAATTAGACATCATTGGTAATGAAACCTTTATTTGGGCTTTAGAAAAAGGTGGTGAGGTTTGTGCCATGGCCAGTGAAGAGAACGATGACATGATACCGCTAATGGGTGCCTATTCCAAAAATGGAAGGTATGTAATTTGCATAGACCCTTTGGATGGTTCAAGCAATATTGATGTAAACGTTTCAATTGGAACTATTTTTTCAATCTACCGACGTATTTCAGATCAAGGTACTGCTCCAACTTTGGCAGATGTATTGCAACCGGGCAATCAATTAGTTGCTGCAGGTTATGTAGTTTATGGTACTTCAACAATGTTGGTGTATAGCACAGGTAAAGGTGTAAATGGCTTTACCCTTGATCCAAGTATAGGAGAGTTTTGTTTAAGTCACCCAGATATTATTACTCCTGAAGACGGAAAGGTTTATTCTATAAACGAAGGTAATGCAGGTGAATTTCCTCAAGGAATTTCTGATTATTTAAAATGGGTTAAAGAAACAGATAAGGCTACAAGCCGACCATACAGTGCAAGATACATTGGTTCTATGGTAGCAGATTTTCATAGAAACCTGCTGAAAGGTGGCGTATTTATTTACCCCCCAACTGCAAAATCACCCAATGGAAAATTACGTTTAATGTTCGAATGTATTCCTATGTCGTTTATTGCAGAACAAGCTGGAGGTATTTCAACTACCGGTAAAGAAAGAGTATTAGATGTTGAGCCAACGGAAATTCACCAAAGAGTTCCAGTGGTGATGGGATCAAAAAACATGGTAAACAAAGTGCTAGAATTTATGAATAAATAAATTTGGGTCGAACCAAATAAATATTTTTTTGACCCAAATAACCTTGCCGATTTGTTTATGGTCTTGGCTTAAAATTCTTAAAATTACGGTTCTTATTTTTATTGAACTTATTTCTGTTTTGGTTATTGTTTCTATTGTTTCCACCATTGCTGTATTTGTCTTCACCAATAGCGCTCACCTTGCGTTGTTGCATGTTTTTAAACTGCAAATCTTCGCTTTCATTGATGCTAATTTTTCCATTGCTCATGTTTTCTAAATGAGTCATTACTTCCTCATCATTTACCATTTCAAAATTCCATGCTTTTGAACTCATTTTCATAAATGAACCCAAAGCATTGATATAAGAAGTTCTTGCCGGACCTTCCTCAAATTCAGAAACCTTCTCTATCATTTTTGGAACTATTTTACCATAGAACCTAAACTTAATTTTTGACTGAGGATAACCCATTGGTGAAGGCTTGGCCTTAACAGTTTCAATGGTTGGGATAGGGTAGGGCGAATCTACATCCAATTTAAAATCACTCATTACAAACATGTGATCCCATAATTTGTGCTTATAATCTGCCACATCCCTTAAGTGAGGGTTTAGCTGGCCCATTAGTTTGATGATTTCATTTGCTATGGCTTGGCGCTTTTCACGATTAGGTTCGGCTACAGCCACCTCAATCATATGTTGTATAATGCGACCATATTCCGAAATGATTAATTTACCTCTTTCGGTGTTGTATTCTAAACTTAAACTCATATAGTTGTGTTGCAATATATGCTATTTTCCTGAATTACCAATTAGTTCTCGCGCTGCTGCCAATACTTTATCCGAAGGATTTTCGCCACTGAGCATCCTGGCAATTTCCTCTACGCGTTCATTCAGTGTTAAACTCTTAATTGCCGTTTGAGTTTGCGCTCCATCATTGGTTTTATAAACATACAAATGTTGGTCGGCTTTGCCTGCAATTTGAGGCAGATGAGTAATGGCTATTACTTGGTGCGAAAGGGCATGCTTCCGCATCAAAACAGCAACTTTTTGAGCCGCTTCCCCAGAAATCCCAGTGTCTATTTCATCAAAAACCACCGATGGTAAATTTACTTGATCCGCTATCAACGATTTAATACAAAGCATTAACCTACTTAATTCACCTCCACTCGCCGCCTTATTTATTGGCAATGCTGCAAATCCTTTATTGGCCGAAAACATAAATGATACTTCATCCATTCCATCCAACCCTGCTTTTTCTAAAGGCAGTTCAGTAAATGATACTTCAAAATGGGCATTCGGCATAGCTACCTGAATCAAGAGTTCATTTACCTTGTTTTCAATGGTTGGAAGTGTTTTTTTACGAATATTTCTCAGTTTTGTTCCTGCTTCTAGTAGGTTTGTCTCCTTGGCGTTTAACTCATTTCTTGTCTCTTCTAAATTTCCCTCTAATGAAGTTAGCTCCTTAAATTGCTGCTCAAATTGTGCTATTAATGCTATCAATTCTATATTGCTTTGAACCCTATGTTTCTTTTGCAAATTATACAATTGTTGCAACCTGCTTTCAATTTCGGCCAATGATTTTGGGTCAGCTGAAGTTTTATCTGCAATAGCTTCAAGCTCAGCTGAAATGTCTTTTAAATCAAGTAAATTACTTTCTAGCCTAGGCAACAATTCTTGAATTCCTTGTTGGTGTTTTGCGGCTTGAACTAATAAATTTTTAACCTCTCTGATGATATCAATAACAGCATTTTCACTTCCTTCCAACAAATTACTTGCCTGTGAGGCTGCAATTTGAATTGTTTCTGCATGACTCAATTCATCTAATTTCTTTTCTAATTCTTCTTGTTCCTCAGCTTTCGGATTTAATTCGTTGAGCTCATTTAAAACAAAGCGTAAATAATCCTCATCTTGCCTGGCTTTTGCTTCTCTGGCTATCAAATCATTTAGTTTTTTTCGAAGCTTTTGGCAATCTTTGTAAACAAGCGTATAGGCATTTTTTTCATCGGCACAATTAGCAATTGCATCCAAAACTTCCAACTGAAACCTAGATTCGTTTAGCTCCAAAGTTTCATGTTGAGATACAATGTCTAATAGGTTCAAACCGAGATCTTTTAATACTGGTAAATTTACTGGGGTATCATTTATAAAAGCCCTAGATTTACCGGCAGTTGTAAGTTCTCTACGTATAATGCAAATGGGCTCGTAGTCGAGTTCGTGTTGCGCAAAAAAATCTTGCAATTGATAAGCCTCAATATTAAATTGAGCCTCTACCACACATTTATCAGTTCCTTGTAAAATGGCTTTTGAATCTGCGCGCTCACCAAGAATTAGGCCCAAAGCACCCATTAATATGGATTTACCAGCACCAGTTTCACCGGTAATAATGCTCAATCCGCTGTGAAAATTAATTTCACTTTGGCGAATAATAGCGTAATTTCTAATTTTTAAACTCCTTAACATTTTTCTGAAGCGAAGATAAGGAATAGCTATGCTTGGTTTTACAAAGCTTTGTTAAATTATTATTCTAAAATCAATCTATCTGTTAACTTTTTGCCGTTTTGTTTAATTTCAATAATATAAACACCTCTAGCTAAGTCGTCGGTTGCAATGCTGTTATTGCCTTTATTTTCAATGGTTTTGCTCATTACGGTTTGACCCAAAATATTGATTAAATTAACCTCCGCAGCTTGTTGATTGCTCAATTCCACTTGTAATAAATTTTTTCCGGGATTTGGGAAAAATTTTGCAAATGCCTCTAGGTTGTTTTGATTCAACCCAACTGGATATACTTGAATGTAATTTGATTTCAAAATAGTTTTATTACCAGCTGCATTGGTTGCCCTCAATTGAACTGAATAAGTCCCTGGAACATTGAATTGAACTTTGGGATTCTGACTAACCTGACTGGTTCCATTCACATAAACAACCCCTCCATTCGGAGTGATAGTCCATTGCCAAGAAATTGGGCTGCCAGTGCTCAGGTCTGTAAAATCAACTAACTCGCTGATTGCTGGGTTCAAATTACTTGCTTTGAAATCTGGTTTTACTCCTTCTCTTATTTTAATATAATTGGTTCTGAGTGTATCATCTGCGCCTCCATCATAATTAACAGAAAGTTTTACAGAATAATCGCCAACGGCATTAAATATAACTTTAGGATTTTCACTTATTGCACTTGACCCTGCCGCATAAACGAAGGTGTTTGGAGTAATTACCCAACTATAGTTTTTGGGATTGCCAAATGAGCGATTAGTTAAAGTTATTGTATCTAATGTGGCTGCCGCAGTTCTATTGGCAGTAAAGTTACAGTTATTTAAATAGGCTTCAGCTCTATACCTGTCTTTCATTTTTATACTTGTAACGGCATTTGTTGTTGAATTAACCACAACTTCCATAATTGGATAGCGCTCATTTTTAGCTAACCAAGTATATTCAATTCTAGCGCTTGGAATAGGTATACCAAAGCCACCAAAAATTATAGAGTCGGTTCCATTAACAGTAGATTTTATCCTAATGCAATCATAGGTGCCATAAGGTGTAGTAATAGAGCCCCATCCATCTACAACCGTTGTTCTATTTCCACTTTGCTTTAAAGCACCAAGTGTTGGTAAACTTGCTTCACCTAAATAGTTACTAGTATATGTTTTGCCATAAGTTAATGGATATTTAAAAACAGTATCCCTTAAACTATAAACAATGCCTAATGGCAAGCTTTGAATTGTTGCACCTCTTCCTTGAATAACTAATGCTGCATTTGTAGCTCTATAAAAACTATATACATTTGAGGCCCCTCCGCCCAATGGTCCTAATGCCAAATCACTTTCTGGAATACCATAAGAAGCAGAAAAAAACTGAAGTAGATAAGGCGTACTTGTTGGAGCGTAATATTTTTGAATATCTTGGTTATTAATCTTTAGGTTACTAAAATTCCAATTGTAATTAGTATCTGCTGCCGTATAATTGAAAACACTTGTAGAGGTGCTATATCTCAATGTGTCATTTACCTTTGGCATATCCGAATTTAAAATGCTAATTTGAGCAAAAGCTGCAAAGTTTACCAAGATTGATAGTAGGAGTAATTTTATTTTCATTTTGCGATTATTTATAAAGCAAATTAAGTTAAAATTTAACTAATTTTACATTTGAGCGGATTATAGCAAAAATCTCACAATGTGGAAAATCACTTTTTGTTATTAACATGGCATAATTAACTTGTGGAAAGCTTGTGGAAATACCTGTCCATACATTTTCTTACTTTGTAAAAGAAACCATAGAGATATTGAAGAATTTAGATAAAAATATTTGGCAATACATTGGCCATTATCTGCACAAGCATAATGAGTTATGCTTGCAAGGTATGGGACGTTTTGCAACCCAAGTTCATGGTTTTTCTGTTGATCCAATTTCAAAAAAGATTGTTCCTGGCTACAAAAAAATATACTTTCAGGTAGGAGATTTCGAGACGAGCCCACAATTTTTGGCATTCGTTTCCGCTATTTTGGATCAATCCGAAATATTTATTGTGGATAATATTAAGTTAATATTGGTGGATTTTGTTATTGCCACAAAAGAAAATCAAAAACAAGTGGTTGAAAATTTTGGCGTATTCAAATTCAATGTTATGGGAGAGTTAGTGTTTGAATCTGGCTTAGATTTAACTTTCAACGACCAAACGTTTGGACTAAAGCCTGTTCATTTTGCTGCAAATTTACTAAAAACCAAACGTCTGGTGGTTGAGGAACAAGTGCAAGAAGACCAAGAACTCACCGAAATGCGTGAAAGCTCTCTAAAAGAACTAAAAGTACTTTTAGATAATGCCAGAATTTCAGAAAGCACCAAGCCCAAAAAAGGAAGTAAATTATTCCCAATTGTAGCTACTACGCTTACCTTCATTTTATTAATTAATTTAGGTTTTTTCTTGATTAATGGGCCGGTTTCTCAATTTAAACAGCAGATTTCCCAAATGAGTTTGTTGGGAAATACCGCTCAAATAATAGATTCTCAATTAACAGAAACTGCCAATGTAAAAATAGCTAAACCTGTTCAGCCAATGATACAAAAAGACACAGTTGAACTGGTGCAACCATGTTTTGATAGTATTGCTGCCCATATTGGTTATGTATTCGCAAAAGGAAATGATGATTTTGACAGCAACACATATAGTATTCAGGCTCCTATATTGGCTGAACCAATTATAAATGCTACAGTTAACGAAAGTACACCTATTCCAACAGCTCAAGTAATTGAGGAGCCATTTTTGAACTCATCTTCTACTGATGAAATAGTGACAGATATGCCTAATATGGTTAGCGTTGACGCATCAGACAATGGCATAGAAAAAGGCTTTTACGTTATTACTGGCGCCTTTAAAAATGAAAAAAATGCTAATAAATTGAGAGAGAAACTCATCAAGAATGGCAATGCTACAGCCCTTGTTATCAAGCCAGCATCCCATCCTTGTTATTTGGTTTCTTATCAAAAAAATACAACCTTAAATCAAGCTTTAAACCAGTTAGAGCAAAAGCAGGAGGCAAATCCTTCAATTTGGGTTTATTGTGCTTATTAAAGCCTCGGGCGCCAAGCTACTTCTTCACCTTTATTTTCAAATACCACCATTCTCGACAATACAAATAGAAAATCACTTAGTCTATTTAGGTAAGTGATCACTAAATCTGGAATGCTCGATTCTGTGGCTAAATGAACCACCAATCTTTCTGCCCTACGGCAGATACAACGTGCTACATGGCAATTTGACGCCAAGATGTTTCCCCCAGGCAAAATAAAACTTTTTAGTTCAGGTAAAACCTCATTCATTTTATCTATTTCATGCTCCAAGCGCTCTATATCTGCCAAATAAAGATCAGGAACTTTCATTCTAGCCTTTTCTGGATCACAAGCCAATTCTGAACCTATGGTAAATAAACGGTC
>JBILJL010000073.1:0-9099 GCA_044377255.1 Bacteroidia bacterium | reverse complement strand
CTTTTGCCGGCCAGCCAAATAGGATTCCATAACTTTCTTTAAAATCTAAGCCAGAGCTCATCATCAATAAATGTCTAATGGTAATGATGTTGTAAGGCTCTTTATTAAACTCAGGAATAAAATTTCCTACGGTTTGATCCAAACTTTTGATATAGCCATCTTTCAAGGCACAACCAATCAATAAACCCGTGATACTTTTGGCCATCGAAAATGAATTGCTCACAGTTTGTGCATCGTAGCCATCATAATATTGCTCATATAAAATGCTGTCGTTTTGAATTACAAGTATTGCGGTAGTTTCAAAATTGATGACTTTTTCTATCAATTCTTTTGGAGGATTTAGCTTTCCATAAATACTAGATTTTGCCCAAGGTTCAGGTTTTAAATTGGCAATAACCCTGGTAGGAAAATCGTTGAGCTCATCAATATCAGGTCCCATTTTGCCTCTAAAAATGGTCATACCAATGGTTCGGTAAACATGTTGGTTGCCGCTCAATTGAATAAACAAAACAAATCCTAAAAGAAGGATGCTCAGGCCAATTAAAAATTTGCGCATTTGATTTGGTTTTTAACCAAAGATAAATAATTCCAAATCATATCGCAACCACACCCGGGCAATCTCACGTACGGGCGAAAAATTTTTCGCCCTGCTGCCACCCCGCAAAATATTCTTAAGGGAAAAAGGATATTTCGCCCTGCTGCCACCCCGCAAAATATTCTTAAGGGAAAAAGGATATTTTGCCTCAAATGTTTGAGGGCGAAAGATTTTTCGCCCATACAAGAGGGCGCCTGGGAAACCTCGCGTAGGGGAGAAAGATTTTTCGTCTTGTTTTAACCCGGGCAAATGCTTCTATGGGGGAATGGAAATTTCGACTCTAGATCTGTTTATTCCTCAAGAAAAAACAGCTCATTCACCGTTTTATCAAATACTTTCGAAAGGCGCAAGGCCAACTCTGTAGATGGAATATACTTTCCTGTCTCTAATGAAATAATGGTTTGCCGGCTTACACCAACCCGATCCGCCAGCTGAGCCTGCGATAAATGGTATTCCGCTCGTTCCTGTCTGATCCTATTCTTCATCTTTTACAAGACCTCTGAAATTTATGTATAGGCAATAACTGATAAGTAGAACAGCCTATTTTTTTGAACTTGTTTGGGAGTAAATAGCTAAACATGGATTAGTATTAAAGTTCGTTTTTTAGAAGTAAATGAAAGGTTATGAAATAATCTAACACAGAAATAAAAGCAAAAAAGCTAAAACCGGTTGGTTCTCCAGAAGATGCTAAATCAAGAAACTTTGTCAATATAAACATGATCAACAAAAACCGAAACGTTTTGCCGAGCGCTTTATAGCGGCAAAGCATGGTTCTTTCATCTTCGTCTTTTTCTTTGCTATTAATTATCAATCCAAAGCCTATTACAGCAAAAATTGAAATCAAATCATTCCTAAGAATTGCATCTATACCCAATTTAGTCGCAAAAAAAACAAAGAACACACTCAAGAGGTACAACCCTAATCCTACTTTCTTAAACACATTCGGTAATAAATAAACAAACATACATGTAAAGTTAACTTATCCAAAAGTAAAGTATACTTTACATATATGCAAATTAAAAATTTTCGCACTGCTGCCACCATGCAAAATATTCTTGAGGGAAAAAGGATGTTTTGCCTCAAATGTTTGAGGGCGAAAGATTTTTCACCCATACAAGAGGGCGTTCGCCAGCCGGCGGATAGGCACAAAAAAATCCCGAGGCTTTAGCCTCAGGATTTTTTTTTACTCGGATTTCTCCCTACTCACACTCCAACTCAATCCTGATTTAGTAGTCCATTCCGCCCATTCCACCAGGCATTCCGCCACCCATTGGAGCTGGGTTATTTTCTTTTTCTTCTGCTAAAATACACTCTGTGGTTAAAATCATAGCCGCAACTGAAGCAGCATTTTGCAGAGCAATACGGCTCACTTTAGTTGGATCAATAACACCAGCAGCAATTAGGTTTTCATAAACCTCTGTGCGGGCATTGTAACCAAAATCATCCTTACCTTCACGCACTTTGTTAACTACTACGCTTCCTTCGCCACCAGCATTGGCAACAATTTGGCGCAATGGCTCTTCAATAGAACGTTTGATAATTGCAATACCAGTAGTTTCATCTTCGTTGGCACCTTTTAGGTCTTCCAATGAACTGATTGCTCTGATATAAGCAACACCACCACCCGCAACTATACCTTCTTCAACCGCTGCACGAGTTGCGTGCAATGCATCGTCAACACGGTCTTTCTTTTCTTTCATTTCAACTTCTGATGCAGCACCGATGTATAGAACAGCAACACCACCAGCTAATTTAGCCAAACGCTCTTGCAATTTTTCTTTGTCGTAATCAGAAGTAGTATTTTCAATTTGAGCTTTAATTTGGTTCACTCTAGAAGTAATATCCTCTTTGGTACCAGCACCATTGATAATAGTTGTATTGTCTTTATCGATGGTGATTTTTTCTGCTCTACCAAGGTAAGAAATATCTGCGTTCTCTAATTTGAAACCGCGCTCTTCGCTGATAACAGTTCCGCCAGTTAAGATAGCAATATCTTCTAACATTGCTTTTCTTCTATCACCAAAACCTGGAGCTTTAACAGCAGCAATTTTTAATGAACCACGAATTTTATTTACTACCAAAGTAGCCAAAGCTTCACCTTCTAAATCTTCAGCAATAATTACCAAAGGTTTTCCTGTTTGAACCACTAACTCCAAAATAGGCAGCAATTCTTTCATGCTAGAAATTTTCTTGTCGTAGATTAAGATGAATGGGCTTTCCAATTCAGCTTCCATTTTCTCTGCATTGGTAACAAAATATGGAGAAAGGTAACCTCTATCAAATTGCATACCTTCTACAGTTTTTACCTCTGTTTCGGTACCTTTAGCTTCTTCAACAGTAATTACGCCTTCTTTACCAACTTTAGCCATTGCATCAGCAATTAACTTACCAATTACTTCATCGTTGTTTGCACTGATGGTAGCAACTTGTTGGATTTTTTTGTTATCGTCGCCAACTTGTTGTGATTGACTCTTCAAGCTATCAACTACAGCAGTAACAGCTTTGTCGATACCACGTTTTAAATCCATAGGATTCGCACCCGCAGCAACATTCTTTAAACCTGCAGTAACAATAGCTTGAGCCAAAACAGTTGCAGTTGTTGTACCATCACCCGCTTGATCAGCAGTTTTAGAAGCTACTTCTTTTACCATTTGAGCACCCATGTTTTCAATTGGGTCTTTCAATTCAATTTCTTTCGCAACAGAAACACCATCTTTGGTCACTTGTGGTGAACCAAATTTTTTGTCGATTACTACATTTCTACCTTTAGGACCTAAGGTTACTTTTACGGCGTTAGCCAAAGCATCTACACCACGTTTTAAGCCTTCGCGGGCATCTACACTATACGATATTTTTTTTGACATAATATTTGATTTATTTTTTGTGAATGAATGCGAAAATTAAATAGTGGCAAAAATGTCACTTTCACGCATAATGAGGTAGTCGTTTCCTTCTACACTAATTTCTGTTCCTGCATATTTGCCATAAAGAACAACATCTCCTGCTTTTACAGCTGGTTTGTTTCCTTTTTCATCAACTTCACTTACCGAGATAACAGTGCCTCTTTGAGGTTTTTCCTTGGCGGTATCAGGAATAATGATGCCTGATGCTGTTTTTTCTTCTGCTGGTGCAGGCAAAACAATAACTCTGTTTTGGGTTCCTGCAATTGGTTTTAATGTTACTGACATATACTTTTTTTGATTTGTTTTTATTTAGAACAATGATGTTTTAGCGAAAGTTATGCCAATGAGAAAATGCTGACAGTTTTTCATCTTTTTGCCAATTGGGTAAGTTTAGCCTTGACAAGAAAGCCCAATTTTTAACCTATTTTTGTTTGGTGGGGGCAACCTAGGTAAAATAATAATTGACTACTTACTAAGATTATCAAGCATGTTATACAACGAATCCAACATCATTAAAGGTTGTTTGGCAGGCGAAAGAGCCAGCCAGAAGGCTTTGTATGAGCATTTTGCTGGAAAAATGTTGGGTGTTTGTATGCGGTATGCAAAAGATCGAGCAGAGGCTGAGGATATGTTGCAAGAAGGATTCATAAAAGTTTTTCAAGGAATGCCCAAATTTAAATTTGAAGGCAGTTTTGAAGGATGGGTAAGAAGAATTATGGTTTATAATGCTATAAATCACTACAAACATAGGAGTCGCCAATTTCAGGAGGATCTTGACCAAGAGAATTATGATACTGGCTTTAACGACAATATTCTTGAGAAAATTTCTGCTAAGGAAATTGTTGCATTGATTCAACATATGCCGGAGGGTTACAGAGCAATCTTTAACCTATATGCCATCGAAGGATATTCGCACAAAGAAATTGCAGAAAAATTAAATATCGCTGTAGGAACCAGCAAGTCTCAATATTCCCGAGCCAAGCAACACATGCAGGGTTTATTAGCCAAACATTATCAGATTTTAAATGAGCCCTTTGAAGAAGCCAAATAGTTTTGAAGAGAAGTTGAAGGATCAACTTGATGGAATGGAATGGAAGCCATCGGAATCCTTGTGGAATCGTATTGAGCAAAATATGAGTGCAGATTCTTTTGAGCCAAGCATCCAAGGTAAACTAGAAAATTACGAAGTTAAGCCCACAGAAAAAGTGTGGGAAAATGTTGAAGCACAATTACCAGAATTTCGTCGCAAAAATGGTCTTTTCTGGTTTGGTTCTATTGCCCTTTTGTTGCTAGCAACTTTTGGTGCAGGCTATTGGTTCAATCATATTTCTGAACCAAAATCTATTGCATCGGTTCAAACCAATGAAAGTGAAAATAAATTTTTACCTACTATAAATGATGATTATAGTGAGGTAGTTAATACCGCGCCCAAAAAGGCACCAAAGGACTATTTGCTTTCGGGTCCAAAAGCATCTGCAAATTCGAGCAATGGTAACAATTCAAACAAAATAAGCTACAAACAGGCTAAGTTAACTAATCCCGCAAAATCAATTGCAGAAGCAGATTTGGTTCAAACCGAAACCCCTAAAATTAAAAATACTAAAGTAATAAGTAAAGTAAACGCTCCCAAAAAAGGCAAAGTAAAAAACAAAAAAGTAGCGGTCGCTAGTGCCAATCTTTCTGCAGGTTCTGAAGGTGTAACCCCGCCAACTAATGTTGAGAATAAATCTACTGCAGTTGCCAATTTCAATGTCAATAAAAATGCAGCAAGCCCAGCCAAACCAGAGTTTAAGCAAAAGGAAAACCTCGATGCGGCCTCGAATTCTGGCCCCAAAGATGCTCTTTCTAACGCAGATACAAGTGTTAAGCCGTCTGAGCCAAAAGTTATTCCAGAAACAGCAAATTTTCAGTCGAACGTGAAAGATACTTTTGAAGAAGATAAGGTGTTTAGAGGCTCAAGTTATATTGCTCCAGAAGAATCTTTTACCAAATTTTCTTTGAGTGTATATGCAGGTTTGCATTTGAGTTTTATGAATTTAACCATGCCTAATTCTTCTAATTACGACCTTCAAAAATCATATGATTTACGCAATGAAATGGAGAGTCCAGGCTTAGATTTTGCGGGTGGCTTGTTATTAAATTATCATTTTGGAAAAGGATGGTTTGCCAGCGCAGGTATTGGTATTGTTGGTTTTCAGCAAACGGTTAAGTTTAATGTTATGCCCGCCAATCAAACCAATCCGAATTATGTTCAAGCTAAGAATTTGTACGTAAATTTAAATGATTCTATTGTAGCTGGCAATGCCAATACACTTGAAAATAAATACAGTTTCACAGAAATTCCACTTTGGGTTGGTTACCAGTTTAAATCGGAGGCTGATGTGCACATAGAGTTAATGGGAGGAGTGAGCTATGGAAGGTTGAATTTGGTAAATGCTTATATGACCGATCCAGGTTGCATTGGCATTTTGGTGGTAAATGACAAGGAGTCGTTTCCCCAGTTCAAGAATGTATTTTTTGCAAATTTTGCGCCTTCAGTTATGTTTAAGTTGAATAGTTCTGTGGAATTAGGGATTATGCCAAATGCCAAAATTTCCTTGAGCAATATGGTTAAAAACGAACAATGGGTTCAGCAAAGACCAGCATTAATAGGATTAAATTTTAGCTTGAGAAAGCACTTTTAAAGATAAGGTTCATGATAACAAGGGTTTGTTATTGATTATCGCGCCTGCTAGCTACTCCTTGGAGTAGATAATAGGCATAAAAAAAGCCATCTTATGAAAATAAGATGGCTTTTTTATGAATGCTTTTTAATTATTGAGCAGCAGGTTGTTCAGTTGTTTGCGCTGGTTGAGCAGGAGCAGGTGCAACTGGTACAGTTTGTTCTTCAATATTTGATTTGATCCTAGATTCGTTAATGCCTTCAGTGCTAGCACCAGATGGACGAAAGAAGTTAGACATCAATGATAAGGTAATAAGTGCAACAGCCATAACCCAAGTAGCTTTTTCAACTACATCTGTACTGCGTTTAACACCCATTATCTGACTTGGAGCAACAAAATTTGCTGCAATACCACCTTTTGGATTTTGAATTAATACCAATAATGTAAGTAACAAACAAGCTACTACAATTAAAATTAAAATTACGGTTAACATATTATTCTATATTATTTGCTGATTTAATCTGTAAAATCAGGCCTGCGAAATAAGACATTTTTTCGGGAAATTGCAACCCTAATTTTTCATACATCAAAATTGCCTTTTTATGCAGCCCTTGGCGGGTATAAATTTGAGCCAAGGTTTCACTTACAATCTCATCGCTTTCTTCTGCACTTTGTTTAGCCATATTACTAGGGCTATAAAAAGCGCTCTTGTGCCTGGCAATACTAGGATTTTCTCGGATAAATTTATCTAGAATTGACTCAACTGTATTTGGTTCACGTTGTATTTTTGGTGTAGGTAAATCTGCAATTTTTGTTTTTACCTCTATAGGTGGAAGCTCAATTTCAAATGAAGGTACTGGTTTTTTTGGCAAAGTTACAGTAGGTTGAGCCATTGTTATATTAGCTATTGGCGTTCCTTCAATTGCTAATTCAACAGGTTTTTTGCTAGCAAATGGGGCAGTCCATTCTGGGGTATGTGTTGATTTTCCTTCAAAAATACCATAAAAGTCAGATTCAAAAATACCTTCATTATAAGATACTTGCGTGTATAAAGGAGCTAAATAGGTATTTACTTCATAGTCTTGCAGGCTTTTAAGTCTGTTGTTTAGATGTATTTGCTCAATTTGTGCCTCCTCATTTTTTTCTGCCGGAGTCAAATTTTCTTGAGCGGGTATTTCCGTTTTTGAAATTGTTTCAATAGCTTTTTGAACCAATGGCATGTCAGTTGCTATTTGGTTTAAGATAATAGCTTGTGCAATTTCTTCTGGGCTAGGCAAATGACTATGAATTTCGTTTCCAAGTGAATTGCCTGCTTTAATTGACAAATCATTTTTAAACGCAGAAACAAATTCTTGGTCTTCAATGGCAGGTATAACAATCTTTTCTAAAATTGGTGTAACAATTATCTCATTCACTGCAGGCTTTTCTTCAATAGATTCAGCTACAGGTACAACTTGTTCTTTTTGTGCAATCCATTTTAAGAAATCACCCTCAAGTTCAGGTGCAGCAATAGTTTCAACAATAGGCGTAATTGGCGCTGAGGGCTGTACTATTTTTTCTTCAATGGTTTCAGCAATTGCCTCAATAGGTTTGTTTGGCTGAAATGTGTCTAAACTAGAAATATCAAATTCAGTTAATACTTCAGATTCATGAACTGTAATAGCCGATACAAGCGGGGCTTCAACTGATGAATCTTCCTCAATGGCAGGTTTTTCTTTAGGAATAAATTTTACAAATTTACCTGTAGGTTCTACTAGTTGTTCTTCTGCATCGATAATAGCGGGATCTCTATTGATTTCAGGTGATATAGGTTTTTCTATTGTTGGTATTGAAGCAGGTATAATTATTTCACTAGATGTTACTTCTACTATTTCAGGAGCAGGGGATGTATTGTATTGGATTTGAAGATTTTCTAACTGTTGATTTAGCTCGTTAATACTCTCGGTTTCTAGGGGTACATCATGAACCAAATTATAAATAACCGAGCGATTACCAGCTTGCAGAGCTGCCTGCTTTAGGTATTTTTCATATTCATAATGATTGGTATTGTGGAGTGATTTTACCAATAAATTTTGGGCAATAGAAAAATAAGGGAATTGAATCACCAATGCCTTTAACTTTTCAATATCGGTTTCCCCAAGGTTTTTGGGGCCTTTCACCAAATTTGTAAAATCGTATTTGTTCAAACCTTATTTTTTAGGCAATATAAATAAAAATCTGTTGCTTGTCAATTTACCAATTGATAAAGGCTTTATTAAAAATATCTTGAACCAATCCATCACATATTTTAGTGATGAGGTCTCTTTCTATATTAGCAAAATCGAGGCTTGAATCAAAATCCGTAAAATTGGTAAATGTTTGGGTAAAGCTTTTACTCTCCTCTAATTTATTGTCGCATGTAATTTCTACAACCACAGTTAACCTGGATACTGCATTGGTTTGGTTTCCTTGAATCGCAACGGGTGCTGTAACGTAACTCATGATTTTACCACTAAAATGGAGGTCGCCTTCACCTGTGGTTAGTTTTAGTGGAGTTTCATTGATAAATTTTGTTTTTAATTTTTCGGAAAGTGTTTGACTCAAAGCTGGAGCTACAATGCTTGCATTATTTGTAATGTAATCAACGCTAAATGTTTTTGCATCAGGATGAATAGAGGCCCCGCTTTGGGTATACACACCACAAGCGCTTAATTGGATCAGCATAAGAAATAGCCCTAAGTTGGCTAAAATGGAAAAAGGTGCTTGTTGAAATGGATTCAATGTTATTTTCATTCTTTCCAAAAATACAATAATCAGGCCATTTTGAGCATAAAAAAATACCCTTCTTGTAGGAAGGGTATTTTTTGTTTTAGAAATTTATGTAAATATTTCTTGCTAAAAGCTTTAGGCATTTGCCTTTTTTGCTTCAACTGCTTTCTTTAACCATTCGTAAGTTACA
>JBILJL010000378.1:0-2512 GCA_044377255.1 Bacteroidia bacterium | reverse complement strand
AAAATTCTACTGTCACTTATAATTATGGTAGGGTTGCAGCTATTATTTTTGATAGCGAATCTAGAATTAGTACTAATCCTGCTACGGGTGCAAAGTTTGGTAACTTGGTTTTTCAGCCCACTGTTTTCGGAGGCTCAGGCACAAATTGGACTGGAATTTTTCCAAATGGTACATATATTCTAACGAAAAAAGATTTTACTGTAAATAATTCATTGAGTGATAGAAACTTTACTTTTAATGGAGGAGATTTAACTGTTGGAGGAAATTTCGTAGTTAACGTTACCTCAATTGGAGAGGTTGCAACACGTTCAACTTCAGGTACTGCTTCACTTACCGTTAATGGAGACTTTATAAAAAACGGAACGGGTATGTTTCGATTAAATGGGAGCGGAACTTACACATTAAATGTTGATGGAGATATTACTGTAAATGCAGGAACATTCAGATTGGGGACTTCAAATGGTGTTTTTACAAATGTAAATTTGAAAGGAAATCTGATTGTAGATTCAACAGCATTTTTGGACTCTAATAATTTTACAGCTATTGCAAATACAAATTTCAATTTTATTGGTGCTGGTGACGGTTTGTCAATTGCAACAACTCAGTTCATCGATAATATTTCAAATTCGAATAGTCGTATCACATTTAACATAAAAAACGCTTTTGTAAAATTACTGAATAATAATTTCACTTTAGGAACTAACTCGCTTTTGACGGTTGAAAGTGGCGGTGCATTAGATTTTAGTTTTAATGGTACAATACCACTACACGTAATAGTGACACCAAATCAAATAGGGCAAACATTTAATGCTCAATCTGGAAGCACTCTAAAATTAACTTCGCCTCTTGGTATAACTGCTGGAGGAACTTATACAGGAAATGTTCAAATTGGTGCAGATACAACCCGTAGAATTTTCAGTCCAGAAGGCATATTTCATTACATCGGCAAAGCCAATCAAGTTACAGGTAATGGTTTGCCAATTGCTGCTTCCAACAAGCACGTCATTGTAGAACTTGATTCCGACAACTTAGAATTTACGTCAAGCAATGGTATTGTTAGATTTAATAATCCTGCTTCTGCCATTGGTACCATCTTTAAAGGTCTTGAAATTAGAAAAGGAACTGTTATAGCTGACGACAATGGTAATCGCTTTGACGATGGTGCAACAGGTGAATTAGGCAATCTAAAAATGAGTGGTGGTATTTATAAAATTTTCTCAAGAGATGTTCAACCAGCAGTTTCTGGAAATTATGATTTGTCTTTAGGTAGTAAAATTATTTTTGCACACACAACAGCAACTACAACAACGCAAGGTATTAGAGGAGGAGCATCTTATCAATATCCAGCCATTGAAATAGAAGGAAAAGATGTGCGTTACAGCAGCACAAATATCAATATGAAATCTAATGGTATATTTACGGTAAAAGAAAATGCAATTCTTACCAATACGGGTAGCACCGGACAGATAGTAAGTTTAGACGATGCAAATCCTGCAACCCTAACCGTTAAAAATACAGGAATATTCAAAACAGAAAAAGAAAGAGGATTTAGTGGAGTGCCAGACGGTATTAATCCTTCACCAAGTGTAAGAACAAGTCACACCTCTGGCAATGTTCTTGTTGTTTTAGAGTCAGGAAGTACCGTAGACTATTCTCGTGCTGGCAACCAAACCATCACCACTCTAGCAGGTATTGTAGAAAACACGAGCGATCCTGGCGACGATGACAGTAATTATTCCAACTTGAAACTATCAGGTTCGGGCACAAAAAGTTTTGCAGGAACTTCATTAAAAGTAGGAAACGAGCTGGATGTGGAAGGCACTGCATTATTACCTGTTTTGGAAACACAGACTTTGGTGGTAAACAAAAAAATTGCCACTGTTGATGTCAATACGGTGATAAACACAGCACCCAATACGTCTGTTGATGCAACTGTGGGTATTCTTATCAAAGACAGCGGAAGCTTGGTGCAAATAGAAAATCCTGTAACCAATGTAAACACAGGGAATATTCAGATGGAACGCAAAACCAAACCCGTTTTCCGTTTCGATTATACCTATTGGAGTGCGCCAGTAGAAAACTTTAAATTAAAAGCAGTTTCGCCTACTACCTTATTTGATAAGTTTTTTAGTTGGAATCAAGCGGCGACACCTCAAGCGTGGTTGTTGCATAATGTTAATTTAAATCCTGATCATTTAATGGAAGAGGGAAGAGGTTATATTGTTCGAGCGCCACAAGGTTTTGGTTTTCTTATTGAAGGTCAACCGGGTGCTATCGCAAAAGTATATAACGCAAACTTTGTAGGTAAACCCAATAACGGAACGGTAACGGTACCGGTATTTGGTTCAGCTTCAACTTTACCAGCCGATAATAAATGGAACTTGCTAGGCAATCCGTATCCTTCGGCAATTGATGCAACCACTTTTTTAAATGCGAACACCAATTTGGGTGGCACCTTGTATTTCTGGACACACAACACCTCAATTTCGAGTGCCAGTCCAAGCTATGCACC
>JBILJL010000377.1:0-2519 GCA_044377255.1 Bacteroidia bacterium | reverse complement strand
CAGGATGCACCGGAATGGATGTGGTAAATGTGCTCAATAAAATGCATGCCACCTATTCAGATTTATCTATTGATGTAGATGCAGATTTAACGGATGAGCATCCAAGAGTTTATTCTGAAATTAGGGTAACTTACCACATCAAAACCAACGACCGTGAAAAAATGGAGAAAGCGGTAAACCTTTCTAAAGATAGCTATTGCGGGGTAAGTGCTATGTTGGCTAAAGTTTGCCCGGTGAAGTTTGAGATTGTTTATTTGTAATAAATAAAATAGGCAAAAAAAAGCCTCGCAATTTACGAGGCTTTTTTGTTTACACAAGACATTGTGTTTGTTGGCGGTGCGGACGGGACCCTTCTAAAACTTAAAAGTATCATTTTTTCAATACATTAAGTTCATTAAAATCCACAAGGGGACAACACGGGGAAACATTTTGTAATTCTTCCGTTTATTAATGGTTATCCATTCCGTATGACAGTTCATTTAAATTGCTGAAATTATTTATTTATAGAATTAAATCCAATCAAAAATAAAGTTAAAAAACCACCAAGGCTAAATATTAAAACAGCAATTCCAAGCCAAATAGAATGAGTTTTGCTTTGGGTTTCAAATTTTTTGTGAAGGTGCACAAATCTCTTACTTTTTTCATAATGTAAATGAATTATTTGATATATAACAAATGCTAAAATTAAAAAAAATAGGAAGGTAAATCCCTCATTTGTTTTTGACCTATAATTAAGTAAAAATGAAATTTTTACAATTATTGATACAATATAAAAGAGGATAATTCCTGCCATAAGACCTGTTGCACCGGTTTCTGGTCCAGTATTAGGAGATATTTTTAGACAGTATAAATAAAGTCTAAAATATAAATAGTCAAAAAAAAGTTTCATTTACTAATTGTTACTGTTTAATCTATATATTTTTCCTTGTATTTATCAAAAACTCCATATGCATCCATAACACTATAAACTCCTAAACCAACAATTGCAACTGGGTTAGAAATGGTAAGAACTGAAAGCGTTATATTTATTCCCAAATCTAGTATTTGACTTGATTTTAATTCTTTCCCACTTAACAGATCGTTACCTAATTTTGCCACTGAAAATGCCACGCCTACATAACCTAATTTTCTTGTAAATTTTCCAAGTGGTTCTAAATCATTTAATTTTTTTACAGCATTAACAATATTTCCTGTTCTTCTAGCCTCAGTTGCAATTTGAACTTTTGCAAACATTTCCGCATTTTGTGTTACAAATCCAGTTGCTCCCAATAGAATCCCTCCTGCTTTATAAAAATAATCAGAACCTTTGCCACTATTAATCAAACTAGAATTATACCCATTATTTTTTTGAATTTGAACTGAAGCTCTTTCATTTTGCATGTATTTTTGTCTTCCGTAAGAATTACTCCCAAAATCAGCATCAAAACTTTTCTCCCAATGATCGTCTGCGAGTTGATTGGTTTGTTGATAGCCGTATGAAAAATCATAAGTTTTGGTTTCATTTATTAAAGCTTCTTGCATAACCCAGCTTTCTGATTCACTACTATATTCAAATCGATACCCCCGATCTACGTACAAATCCCCAGTAGTATATTTTTTATTTTTTTCATCCCACAGCCCACTTGAATCAGTAAACAAAACTGGGTTATTACTCATCGCCAAATAGGGTGAGGCATGTTGCATTAATGGATCGGGTTGCATCCAGCGGCCAATTTGAGGGTCGTAGTTTCTAAAGGCAAAATCATAATCCTCCAAGCCGTAGGTTTGCCCATTGCCATCCACAAATTCATCTTGTTGTATAAATTGGCTATTGTATCGCTGCTCAGATGATTTCTCTAATGCAGGTGATTTACTTACCTCAAAACATAAACCAAAAGGATAGTAATGAAACTCTTCTAATAATCTCCCTGTATAATGAACCACCAACAAATTGTCTGTTCTAACTATAGCTTCAGAATTATTGCAACTATACACATACACAAAACCATTTCTATTTATTGGAAAAATAGGCTTGGTTAAATCTGACCAAGCATTTGCCTGCGTTACCTGCAAGGCGCCACTTTCTTCTGCCACAACTTTCATTGCTTCATCAAAAAATAAGTAGTTTAAGTATGCTTTGGGTTTGGTGGGCATTTTCAAATGTAGTGAAATTAACATCTTAATATAATCGGTTTTCTATTCATTGAGAATAGGTAGAAATATTAAGGTTTTTATTTTTTTTACTTGCTTACTTTATGTTTAAAACACCTCCAATAGCGACGAATTTTATGGTAAAAAAACAACCCCAATAAAAGTAAACTGTTTATGCCTCATTTTTTGCGAATTATCAAAATTCTTTTCATTAAGACTTACGTTTCTCAATACCTGACAGCTAAATAAACAATACCAATGAATGGGATGGTTAATGTCAAAAGCACAATTACAATTCCTTTAATTATTCTTTGTTTCCTTGTCTCATTTTTCCATTTAGAATGATATATATAGTAGTTATTGGAATATAGTTTAGCATTAATAAATTG
>JBILJL010000072.1:0-9298 GCA_044377255.1 Bacteroidia bacterium | reverse complement strand
ACTAGAAAGCAACGCCCACAGGGGAGTTTCACAAATTTTTATGGAAACACCCTATAGAAACAACCAGCTATTAGAGGAATTAATTACGCAATGTAACGGCCAAACTAAATTGTGTATTGCCTGTAATATCAGCTCAGAAAAGGGTTGGGTTCGAACCAAAACCTTGGCGCAATGGAAAATTAATAAGCCAGAACTGCATAAAATACCTTGTGTTTTTGTTTTGGGGTAAGCACTAAAATTATTTTTGTTTGCATAATAATCAGGAATTTATAAATTTGCCTAACAATCGTTAGGTAAAATGACGGAATTTCAAACTATCAGCCGAAAAGAGCAAATAATTTTAACAGCTGCTCAGTTGTTTAAACAAAAAGGCTACGAAGCGAGCTCCATGAGAGACATTGCTCTAGTGCTTAATATTGAGGCGGCAAGTTTGTACCATCACATTAAATCTAAGGAAGAAATTTTGGAGTTGATTTGCTTTTCTATGGCGCAAAAATTTTTATCTGCCATTGCCGAGGTAAACGATATTTATTTCAATGCCGAAGAAAAGCTGCGTAAAGCAATTTTGCACCATGTTGAAATAATTACAGAAGATATCAATAAAAGCGCTGTTTTTTTGAGAGAATGGAGGAGTTTGCCAGAAAAATCCTTGAAAGAATTTATGCTTTTGCGCAACCAATACGAAAGTGAGTTTACACATATTATTGAGAATGGAATGCAAGAGGATATTTTCGAAAATGTAGACAAGAAGTTTGCAGTGTTAAGCATATTAAGTAGCGTAAATTGGATCAACGAATGGTACCAAGCAGATGGGAAAATGAATGCAGAGGAAATTGCAAAAAAAATCAGCGATTTTGTAATGGGCGGCCTCAGAAAAAAGATGGTTACTGACCCACATTACCGACCATAATATTTGACTTAAACCAAATTAAATTAACAACAATAATAAATACATATATGTACGGAAATGCTTACATCGATCCAAATGACAAGGCTACAGCAATGATTGCTGGAGAGGATCCTAAGAAACTTGAAGAGTTTGAAGCGAGAATTGCTCGTGGTGAGAAAATTGAACCAATGGATTGGATGCCTAAAGAGTACCGCAAACAACTTGTGCGTATGATTGAACAACATGGCCACAGCGAAATTATTGGTGCTTTGCCAGAAGGAACTTGGATCACTCGTGCACCAGGATTTAGGCGCAAATTGGCTTTAATGGCAAAGGTTCAAGATGAGGTTGGGCATGCGCAATTATTATACAGTGCTGCCGAAACATTAGGCAAAAGCAGAGAGGCCATGATCAATGATTTAATCACAGGTAAATCTAAATATTCTAACGTGTTTAATTATCCTGCTTTTACCTGGGCGGATGCATGTATTATTGCCTGGCTTATTGATGCTGGTGCTATTATCAATCAGGTGGCAAATGCTAAAGGTAGTTACGGCCCTTATTGTCGTGCTTTAGATCGCATTTGTACCGAAGAATCTTTTCATTTAAAATACGGTCATGATAATGTTGTTACTTTGGCAACAGGCACACCAAAACAGCGTGAAATGGTGCAAGCAGCTTTAACCCGCTGGTGGCCTCCAATCATGCATTTCTTTGGCCCTTCTGATAAGATATCTAATCATACAGAAATTTTAATGCGTTGGAAAGTTAAAATGGCTACTAATGATGATATGCGTCAGCAGTTTTTAAACATGTATGTTCCCAAAATTTGGGATTTAGGTTTAACGCTTCCTGATGAAAACTTAAAGAAAAACGTAGAAGGAAAGTGGGAATATACCGAGCCAGATTGGGATGAATTTAAACGTGTAATAAACGGTGGTGGCCCTTGTAACGCTGAGCGTTTAGCGGTTCGTAGAAATGCCGAAGAACGCGGTCGTTGGGTGAGAGAAGCCTTAAACACAACCGAATCTAAATACATTGTTCCTTTAGCATAAACTATTCATCATGATTAAATCACTCGACCCACGCATTACTCGTGCAGAAATAAATCTTGAAAACACCATTGAGCCGTTAAGAGATTTGGATCAATGGGAAACCTATGAAGTTTTTCACCAGAAAAAACGTGGTGATCAACACATGCATGTTGGAATTGTGCACGCGCCAAATGCTGAAATGGCCTTTATTTTTGGCAAAGAACAGTTTGGCAGAAGAGGTTTAAGCGTAAATATTTGGGTTGTTAAAACACGCGATGTTTATGTTTCTGATTATGAAGATTCTGATATTTATGAAACTGTTCCAGAGAAAAATTATCGCGAAGCAGGTGGTTACAAAGTGATGGATAAAATTAACAAATTCAAAAAGGGATTGTAGTACTTTTTTATCTTTTCAACTTTGGAGTTTCTTAACAGCGCAATTGTAAAATAAATGAATCAAAATACAACCGATGCAATCAAAGAATTGCTTTATAAAATGGCAGATGACCTTCTAATAATTGGTCACCGCAATAGTGAATGGACGGGTTTAGGCCCAATTTTAGAAGAGGATATTTCTTTTAGCAGCATGGCCCAAGACAAAATTGGGCAGGCCCAGGCATTATACGTTTTGTTAAATGAGCTCGGCGAGCAAGAGCCAGATACCGTTGCGTTTATGCGCAATGCCAATCAGTTCCACAATTCACAATTGGTAGAATTGCCAAATGGCGAATACGATTTTAGCTTGGTGCGTCATTTTTTATTCGACCATGCCGATCAACTAAGATTTGAAGCATTAGCAAATTCAAGTTATGAGCCATTGGCAAAAGTTGCTCGCAAGGTAAAAGGTGAGCTAAAATACCATGTTTTTCATGGCAACACTTGGTTTGTAAAACTAGGTTCAGCCAACGAGGAGAGTCATAACCGCATGCAGGCCGCATTCAATGAAGCTTGGAATTATGCTTTGGGTATGTTTGAACCAAGCAAAAATGAAGACTTATTAATTGGTGAGGGCATTTTTGAAGGTGAAGAAACCTTGCAAGAAAAATGGTTAGCAAACATTACCCCTTATATTATAAAGGCAGGTATTAGCATTCCTAGTTCCGAAACCTGGAAGCCAGTATATGGCGGAAGAGTTGGAAATCATACCAGTCATCTTTCTCCTTTGGTGGAAGAAATGAGTGAGGTTTTTAGATACGATCCTACTGCCGAGTGGTAATTTAATAAAGTAGTTTACAGAATGAATAATTTTTCAATGGCCATTCATGGTGGCGCTGGAACCATACTGCCTTATTTAATGACCCCAGAAAAGGAAGCCAATTATCGTTTGGGTTTATCTGATGCATTATCAATTGGCTCAAACATTCTTAAAAACGGTGGAAGCAGCTTGGATGCGGTAGAAGCAGCTGTAATATCTTTAGAAAACTTTCCATTATTTAATGCTGGTAAGGGTGCAGTTTTTACAAATAAAGGCACACATGAAATGGATGCTTCTATTATGAGCGGTTTGAACCTAGAAGCTGGTGCAGTTAGTGGCATTAGTAACGTAAAGAATCCGGTGGCATTAGCACGTTTGATCAAGGAAAAATCTGGACATGTTTTTTTAGCCGGAAGCGAAGCAGAATCATTTGCCAAAAAATGCGGATTAACTTTTGAAGATGATGCCTATTTTTATACTGTTGAAAGATATAAGCAATGGCAAGATGTTAAGGATAGTGATACCTATCAATTGGATCATACAGACAAAACAGAACAAGGAGAAAAGAAGTTTGGCACCGTAGGAGCTGTAGCGCTTGATAAACAAGGAAACTTGGCTGCGGCAACAAGCACAGGTGGCATGACAAATAAGCGCTTTGGGCGTATTGGCGATACACCAATGATTGGCGCAGGAACTTATGCCAACAATAAAACTTGTGCAATCTCTTGCACTGGTCATGGTGAATATTTTATACGTGCAGTTGTAGCTTATGATATTTCTTGTTTAATGGAATACAAAGGCATGAGTTTAAAGGAGGCTTGTGATTTTGTTGTTAAAGACAAATTGGTAAAATTTGGTGGAGAGGGAGGGTTAATTGCTGTGGATTACCAAGGCAATATTGAGTTGCCTTTTAACTCAGAAGGAATGTATAGGGCTTGGCAATTTGAAGGTAAAAACCCAGAAGTGGCCATCTATAAGTAGTTATTTGGGCTACAATTTGAATTTTTTTAGGGTTTAAAATTCCCTAATAACTTCTTTTATGGCATACAAGCCATACCCAATTTACTATTACACTGAGTGCGACAAATTTGTAGTAAATTCATTTTGAATACTTTATGAGACAAGTTGTAAAAGGTTGTGCATTGCCTTAGTTTGTTTTTATTTTACTTTGTGCGTAGAAACGGTCATATTAATTCTTTAAGAATTGAAACAAACCGAAACCACATATCGCAACAATCTTAGTATTTACCCGTACTGGAAAAATGCAAAACTAAGGATAACCATTTCCTTGTTCTGTTTAATTGCTCCGCTATATGCATTTACCAATAACCAATCTGCCAATTCATATATTGTTAACTATGCTCCTTTAGCACAAAGTTTATCGGATCAAACAGGTATTCCAGCAAGCGTAATCTTAGGAATCGCCCTAATTGAGTCCGGACATGGATCGGGGTTAAATACCAGAATGCTTAAAAATCATTTTGGTGTAAAAGGCAAAAACCACCTACCTAGTCAAGGCATTAATTACCATTCAATGTATAGAAGCTATAGGTCGGATGAAGCCTCTTTTGGCCACTTTTGCACCATTATTAAGCGAAAAGCATATTACGCCTCTATGAAAGGAAATATGGCTTATATGGAGTGGCTTATGAAAATAAACAAAGGTTATTATTCTTCTGCAGGTATGGTTTGGGTTGAAAAAATAGCGCAGGCCATTAAGATACACCGTTTAAACAAATATGACCGAGATTTTGAAAGGCTTGCAGGGTCTCCAAGAATGAATTGGCTTCATTCCTAAATCAAGCCATCCAACTCTGGGTATTGCTTGTGAAACTTCCAATTTTTGTATTTGCGCCAAACAAACTTAATGGCTAGGTTCAAACCGAAAAAAATGCCTAAAACGCCAAGAAGGATGAGGTATAAATATAGCAGCTCATTGCCAGCAGAACCAGTTATTCCGCTTGCACAACAAAATGTAGGGGAGAGGAAGAATATGGGTATTAACTTCTTCATGCGTAGTTGATTAGCAATCCAAAGATAACAAAAGTTATTTAATTATCAAGAGTAGTTAATACCTAATTCTGTTAAGGCAAACTTTAAATTTTCAACGGCTTCATGTGCGGTAATTCCACTTGCAGAGCAACCTGGTAGTTCTGGAATTTCGGCAACAAAGGATTGGAATTCTTCTCTTATTTCAATATCAGAATCACTTAATATATGCATTGGTTGTTTTGTTATTGTTGAACCTCTTCTACTAAAGCAACTTCTTGAAACTTTCTTTCTTTGAGGAGGTAACCATTGCCTTTTACAAGAATATTTACTTTTAATCCTTCAATAGAAATGGGCGCACCTTCAGAAATATCTGTAATATTTGAATGACGAATGTCTTTGCCATCAACAATTACCACCGCACCGCTGCCTACTACCTCTAACTGGTTGCCCTCAGTAATTACTACACCAGTATCTTCGCCAAGGCCAATTCCTGTACATTGAGGGTTACTCGCTACTGCTTGTGCCAAACGATTAAAACGCCCGCGCTTATCAAAATGTGAGTCGATAATTACATTGGCAACAAAAGCTAAACCTGTTGTTATTTTTACTTCACCTTTTAAATGGGCTAAATCACTTTTGCCTTGGTAAATCATGGTATTGCTCATGGCCATTGCACCTGCGCTTGTGCCTGCAATTACAAAATTTTCTTCGGCTACTAACCTATCATGTAAAATTTGGTAAATTTCTGTTCCTCCAAAAATGCTGGTTAATCTTAATTGATCGCCACCGCTGAACATAACACCGTTGCAAGTTTTGATCCTATTAATATATTCTTCTTGAGCTGCATCTTGCCTATTGCGAATGGGCATAATACCAACGTTATTACAACCAATTTTACCAAAAGCATCTACATAATTTTCACCAACTTCTTCTGGAATAGAAGATGCTGTAGTAATTACTTCAATTCGCTTTTCTGTACCCCCAACCTCAACAACTATGCGCTTTAGGATCCCCAATTCAAAAAAATTAAGTCGGTTTCTTTGCACAAACCCTTGCTCTAAATCTGTTCCTTTATCCTCTGCTCCACCTATGGAGATGAGCTTTCCTTTTGGTTTTTCCAATGTTAAATTAATATGATATGCCGTGCAATATAATGGTCGTGGCCTATCTGACAAACTTTTGTTATCATTTTTTCGAAAAAAGCACTTTTGAAGGCAAAAACGTTTTAAAAGAATCCCAACGTTAGCGGTGATTCTTGGGAAGAAAAAATTACAAATTATTGTTATTTTTTTTTGAAATATCTTTCAATCTTTTGTTAAACCCATCCAACCAAAGTTGGAGTCCAGCAGAATTCCAATGTGAATCGCTTTTAGCGTAATAGGCAAAAGGATGTTGTTTAAAAATGCTGTAAATATCCAATATTTTCATTCTTAAAGTGTCAACCTTATGGATAGTTGGGATTAGCTCATTATAGTTACTTAAAGTAGGGTTAATAATTGTTACTGGATTGGGAATTATTGCCAAATAAATTTCATCAAATCCTTTCGATTGATACAAATCATAAAGTTTATTGATGGTGGTACATATTATTTTGAATTCTGCTGAATCAATGGGGTAAAATGCATTCATTTTTTGCTCTCCAGCAACAGTAGGTTTATAATACAATTGTTTGTATGCGGTGTCAACAAAAACTTCATCATTTAATCTATTAAACACGTAATAATTTAAATTAGCTTTCAGTTCTTTTAATGGTCTAAAAACTTTGTAATCAAACAGATTTAATTCCAAATTAGAGTTGATATTTGGGTTGATTAATGGGGTTTGTAACTTCTCCAATAAATTGTATGAATTTGTATTTTCTTTATTGGGAGCCGCCTCGGCAGTTTTTTTACCAATAGACAGCATGTTTGCTGCGCCATCAAAATTATCAAGTAATATTCTCACATACCTTTCAGTCATCTCAAATACAAGTACATTTTTTTTTGTTGTATCAAGAGCCTCCTGTTTTAAAAATGTTTCGGTTTCAAACCATTTCATTTTATATAGCTTATCTGTATTACAAAAATGCTTTGAGGTAACCCTGTAATATAAATAGCTATCCGAAAAAAGATAAAGGTTGATATTTTTTTCTAGTGTGTCATTAGTTGCATTTATATCATAAGAAAAGGGGTAACGATAATCTGAAAGGTAACACATGCCATATAAGCCACCATAGCCAATTTTATCAGAACCTAAGAGCATTCTCCTTTCCCTGTAATCTGTATATTGTTCAGTTATTTTTGCATTGTTACTGCAGTAATAAATAGTTAGACAGAGAGCAATTATCAAAAACGAAATAAACTTTCTCATGTTAAAATTGGAAGTAAATAAATTGTTTTTGATTAAAAACACCTAATAGGTAACAAGAAAATAATATGATAAAATTAATCAAATAGAAGTAGCTGTTTTTTTGTGTATTAATACGTAACCATAACTTTTCTTTCACCATTAAAAATGCAATGAGTAAAAAACAAAAAAGGAGCTCATACCTATAAAAACATAAACTAATGTTGTCGTATATTGAAAATTGTGCCATTTTCTTGATTACCTCAAGCCCATCGCTTATTGATGTTGCTCTAAAAAATACCCAAGCAAAACATACAAGTGCAAATGTTATAAGCATGTTAGGTATCAAGAAATACTGATGCTTAAATACCGATAATTTTAACTTATCAATTATGCTGTTTTTTATTTTGGCAATAATTAAAAACATACCATGAATTGCACCCCATAAAATAAAAGTCCAATTGGCTCCATGCCATAAACCGCTTATTATAAATACCAATAAAATGTTGAAAATCCAACGAGGTAACTTTACACGGTTTCCACCAATGCTTATGTATAAATAATCTTTGAACCAAGTGGATAAAGAAATATGCCACCTTTGCCAAAATTCTGATATAGATTTTGAAAAATAGGGCATATTGAAATTATCCATTAGCTTAAATCCCATAATGCGTGCTGCACCTATAGCCATGTCTGAATAGCCAGAAAAATCGCAATAGATTTGAAAGGCATAGAAGGTTGTTGCAATTATTAGTGATAAACCAGATTGGGTGCTAATGTTGGCATATGAATAATCAACGGCCATAGAAAGTCTGTCTGCAATTACTACTTTTTTAAATAACCCAAAAGCCATTTGTGTAAAGCCACTTTTGAAACGTTCATAATCAAAAAAACGTTCCTCTTTAAATTGATGAATCAGATTTTGTGGTCTTTCAATTGGACCAGCAACTAGTTGAGGGTAGAACATCACATACAAAGAATAGATGCCAAAACTTCTTTCTGCTTTTTGGTGGCCTCTATACACTTCAATGGTGTAACTCATTGCCTGAAATGTATGAAAAGATAGCCCTATGGGAAGAATGATTTTTAGGGCAGGTATAGGGTTGGTTAAATTGAAAGAAAATAGAATAGAAGAAATGTTTTCAAAGAAAAAATTATAGTATTTAAAAACGGCTAGAACCCCTATATTAGCTATAAGACTTATAGTTAAAAAAGTTAACCTAGCTTTCCCTTTTGCCCCTTCAATCAAGATGCCAGCATAATAATCTATTACAATTGTAAAGCCTAAAATTAGGATATAAATGGGAATAAAAGACATATAGAAAAAGCAACTAGATGCCAATAATAGAATCCACCTATATCTATGTGAAATTGAAAAATAGCTTGTGGTAACTATTAAAAAGAAAAGAAGAAATTGCAGAGAGTTAAATAGCAAGTTTGATTTTTAATCTATGATTTTTGAAAATTAATAGGTTCACGAATGTATAAAAAAATATGAATTCTAAAGAGCAGCAAATTCATAAATTACGTAGGCCGACTAATTATTTTAGCTGAGTGTTTTGATTTTAAATAGTGAATGGTATATTGTGCATATATTACCATCTCAACAATCTTATGAAAATAATTGATATAAAAGTAATGCGTGGCCCCAATTATTGGAGTGTACGCCGACATAAATTAATCCAAATGCGATTAGATTTGGAGGAGATGGAGGAGCGCCCAACCAATAAAATTGATGGATTTAAAGAGCGTTTGGAGGCTTTGTTTCCAACCATGTTTTCACACAGGTGTTCTGTAGGCCAGCCTGGTGGTTTTTTTAGTAGGGTTGAGGAAGGTACCTGGATGGGCCATGTGATTGAACAC
>JBILJL010000071.1:0-9305 GCA_044377255.1 Bacteroidia bacterium | reverse complement strand
GTGAAATTGAAAAATTGCAATTGCGCTTAAAAGAGTTAGAAAAAAGCGGAAAAATCAAATCTGAATCTGAAAGTAAAAATACTGGTAAGAGACAAGTTGAGCGTTCTTTTGAGAAAACAGAAGATGAAACGCTGTATAATAATTTAATGCCAAAGGTTTTTGGGTCAGAACTATTTAATAACCCAAGGTTAAGTTTTGAACCAAATTTGAAAATGGCAACTCCATTGAATTATCAGATTGGCCCTGATGATGAATTGTTAATTGACATTTTTGGTTTTTCTGAACAAAGCTATCAATTAAAAGTTAGTCCTGAAGGACACGTTAGAATACCAAATTTGGGTCCTTTACAGGTTCTAGGTTTAACAGTTGACCAAGCACAGCAAAAAATTAGAAATCAATTGGTAAAATTATATCCAAGGATAGCCAGTGGTGAAACATCTGTTTCTGTAAATTTGGGAAGCATTAGAAATATAAAAGTAATTATTTTAGGTGAAGTTAATTTACCTGGAACCTATTCGCTGCCATCTTTAGCCACCGTTTTTAATGCTTTATACTCTTCGGGTGGGCCAAATTTGAATGGTTCATTCAGAAATATAAAAGTTTATAGAGGGAATAAATTATTGGTTAAAATTGACATGTATGATTTTTTAATTAATGGAAATAGTAAAGGTAATATATCTCTAAAAGATCAAGATGTAATAAAGGTTGAACCCTATGATGCGCGAGTTGAATTAAAGGGGTTTGTGAAACGAGAAGGTTTTTATGAAATGTTGCCCAAAGAAAACCTGAACAATTTACTTGCTTTTGCTGGGGGATTTACGCCAAATGCCTATACAAATAGAATTAAAGTAATTAGAAATACAGGAACACAAAAAAGCGTTGCAGATATTGATAAGGTGGCATTTGGGACCTTTAAACCTCAGAATGGAGATGTTTTTACAATTGATAGTACATTGAGTAGATTTGAGAATAGAATTTCCATAGAGGGTGCTGTTTTTCGTCCTGGATATTTTAGTTTGGAAGGGAATAGCACCTTAATGAAATTGATTCAGAATGCGGAAGGTTTGAAAGAAGATGCATTTTTGAGCAGGGCAACTATACTTAGAAAAAAAGAAGACAATACACTGGAAATACTCTCTGTTGATCTTCAATCTATGATGAGCGAAAAAGGAGATATCGCTTTAAAGCGTGAAGATAAAGTAACAATAGCTTCAAAAATTGAAATGAAAGAGGCTATGTCAATTACAATAAATGGTCCTGTAATGAAACCTGGTAAGTATGATTTTGCTGAAAACATGCATATTGAAGATTTAATTATTTTGGCAGGAGGATTAAAAGAATCTGCCTCCTTAATAAATATTCAGGTTGCCCAGCGTAGCTTTGATATTGATAGGTTAAATTCTAATGGTGAAATCTCGAAAGTGTTTAATTTTTCAATCAATAAGGAATTAAAAAACGATTCGAAAAGTAATTATATACTTAATCCAAATGATGTAGTTACAATATATACACAACCAGGTTACCAGGTGCAAAAGCAAGTTTTAATTAGTGGTGAAGTTTTATATCCAGGGGTTTATGTTTTAGCAAAGGGAAATGAAAGGATTTCGGATATAGTTAAACGTTCTGGAGGAATTACCGCGAACGGATTTGTTGAAGGAGCTGTTTTAATAAGACCTAAAGCTAATACATTAGTAGATAAGATTGTAAAAGAAAATAAGTGGGATGCATTGAAGAAATTGAGCAAGGATACTTCAAAAGTTGCTGAAGAAATTGAAAGCGAAATAGAAAAAAAAATAGATATTGTTGGAATTGATTTGGTGAAAATATTGAAGAAGCCAGGATCCAAGGGGGATTTATTTTTAATAGAAAATGATATATTAGAGATTCCATCCGTTCAACAAACGGTGCTTGTTTCGGGACAGGTTCTTTACCCAGTAAGGTTGCAATATGAAGGCAGACGAGGATTTAAAAAATATGTTTCGATGGCAGGCGGTTTTAGTTCGCAAGCAATGAAAAGGCGGGCCTACATAGTTTATGCAAATGGAACAGCGCAGGATACCAAAAACTTCTTATTTTTTAAAAAGTATCCTAAAGTTAAACCAGGTTCTGAAATTGTGATTCCTGTAAAAGAAACACGCAAGGGTGTTAGTGTTTTAGAAGTGGTAACTATTGCTACCAGCCTAACAAGTATGTTGTTGATTATTTCTACATTAACAAGATAATACAATGAGCAGGGGTATTAATTTAGAAGCAATAAGTATTTGGGTAAATAAATATTTTGGTTTTATAAAAAGTAAAGCCAAAACGATTTTATTTATTGGTTTCATTGGTTTAATACTTGGAGTATATTATTCTGTAAGTTATAAACCTTATTATGTATCTCATTTAAGCTTCATTATAAATGATGGGAAATCAGGAAATGTAAGTGCTTTAAGTGCCATTGCAGGACAGTTAGGGATTGGTAGTTCTGGTCCAACAGTAACAGATGATCGAATTATGTTTCTGCTGTCGGCAAAAAAAATATTAGGCACCGTTCTGCTTAAGAAAATGGATGATAAATCGGTTACCATTGGCGACAAAATGATAGAGGCGTATAAGCTTAATGGAGTGCTTGCCTCTGATACTTTAATGAATAATTTTAAGGGCTTTACGGCCACTAGCTTTGATAAAATTAACAAGCAAGAAAGCTTTGCTATAGATCAAATAATTAATTCCATAAAACTATCAAATAGATTTAAGGTTGAATCTGTTAAAAGAAAAGCGAACTCTTTATATGGTAACCAAAGTAATGGAATTATTTCTATTACTTATGAAAGCAGAAATGAAGATTTAGCCAAAAAATTTGTTAGTGGAGTGTATCTTGAGTTGTCAGAATTCTATTCAGAATCAATGTTAAGGAATTTACAAAATAATTATGAGCTATTAAACTTCCGTGCAGATTCAATCAGTGCCTTATTAAGGACCACGGAGAATGAAAGTGCCATTGCCTCTGATAATTCTTATAATGTATTTAGATACCGTGGAAAAGTAGATGAATTGAGATTGAGAAAAGAGGTGGAAATGTTGAATATTTTATACGTTGAGATTCTAAAAAATAGAGAATTTGCTAAGTTTTCATTAGATCAGGAACGCCCTTTGTTTCAAGTAGTGGATGAACCTATTTTACCCTTAGAAAAAAAGACCAAATCTATTCCTGTTTTCAGCTTCTTAGGCTTTATGGCATTTATCCTTTTAGGCGTTTTTATAATTACGATAACCTTTCTTTCAAAAAAGGAAAATAGGGTAATTTAACGTTTAATTTATAGGTAATAAAGGTAAGATTTTGGAAAAACGTTTAAATAAAATTCCTATTTTAAATAAGCAACATGAGCGAAGTCAGGGAGTAATTAAAAGCATTTTTTCCTCTGGATTGTATAAAATCCTAAATTTAATTTCAGGCTTATACTTGGTTACCGTTTCTCTGGAAATTTTGGATAGAGAATCGTATGGAATTTGGGTTACAATTTCCTCAATTATTGGCTGGATGTATTTCTTTGATTTAGGTATTGCAAATGGCTTTAGAAACAAATTTACACAAGCTATTTCATTAAATGAAAAATCGCTAGCACAAAAATACCTTAGCACGACTTACGCGACAATAGGAATGATGGCGGTGGCAATTTTTGTTGTGTTTTTTTTGGCCAATCCTTTTCTAAATTGGAATCGCATATTGAACGTTCAAAGTGCTTCGCAATTACCTATTGAACTTTTGGTTAAAGGGGTTTTATTTTTCTTTTGTGTAAAGCTCTTCTTATCAATTATAAATACTGCCTTAATTGCTAACCATAGAGTAGGGTTGAGTAGTTTAATTGATCTGCTATCAAGTGTTTCTTTACTTATAGTAATGTTGTTTATGCGATTTCTTAAACAAGACTCGCTGCTATTAATTGGTCTCTTGAATATGCTGGTTCCAATTTTAGTTTTATTAATTGCCTCTTTTATTATTTTTAATACCAGTTTCAAGGAATATAAACCATCTGTTGCTTCTGTTGATTTTTCTTTATCCAAAGGCCTATTTGCAAAAGGACTTCAGTTTTTTGTTATTCAATTGGCCTCTATATTTATGTTTACCTCTAATAATTTGGTAGTGGCGCAACTTTTTGGTCCAATGGAAGTTACTACCTTTAGTTTGGTTAACAAACTCTTCAGTATTCCATTATTAGGTTTTTCAATAATTATGACCCCATTGTGGGCAGGTTTTGGGGAGGCATATTTTAAGGGAGAGTTTTCTTGGATTAGAAATATTGTTAAAAAATTAATTTCCTTTTGGGGTATTTTTAGTCTGGGAATTGCCCTGTTTGTGTTTTTGTTTCCATTTGTTTTGAAAATTTGGATAAAACAGCCAATTGACGCACCTTTTGTTCTTGTAGCATTTTCTGCATTATTTGTAATCATACATAATTGGTGTTCAATTTTTGTTTTGTTTATTAATGGAATTGGTAAGATTAGAATTCAATTTTTTGGTTCTATTTTTCTATCTTTGGTAAGCATTCCTCTGTCTTTGTTTTTTTGCAACTTTTTAAAAATGGGTAGTGAAGGAGTTTTGTTATCCAATATTATTTGTATTTTGCCTGGAGCGTTTTTAGCTCCTTATCAGTATTATCTATTGATAAATAAGAAAGCAACTAAAATTTGGAATAAATAATCGTTTTTATGAATATTAAAATACCAGTATATCAACCAGCACTTAACGGAAACGAAAAGAAATATGTAAATGAGTGTTTGGATACCACTTGGATTTCTTCAAAAGGGAAGTTCATTGATGAATTTGAATCGAGCTTTGCTAACTTTATAGGTGTAAAATATGCGGCCTCTGTTTCAAATGGAACAGTTGCTTTGCACCTGGCAATGATTGCTTTAGGTATAGGTCCGGGAGATGAAGTAATAGTGCCAAGTTTAACTTATATTTCTTCTGTGAATGCTATTGTTTATGTTGGTGCAACACCAGTATTCATTGATAGTTTGCCTGATACTTGGCAAATGGATCAGGCAGATTTAAAGCGTAAAATTACGGCTCGAACCAAAGCTGTAATGGCTGTTCATTTATATGGGCACCCATGCGAAATTGAATTGATAGATGAAATTTGTAAGGCCAATGGCTTGTTCTTAATTGAAGATTGCGCAGAGGCTTTAGGTTCAAAATATGCCGATAGGCATGTTGGTACATATGGCGATATAAGTACCTTTAGTTTTTATGGTAATAAAACAATTACCACAGGCGAAGGTGGAATGGTTGTTACAAATGATGAAACCTTGTTTGATAGGTCGGTGCATTTTAAGGGGCAAGGTTTGGCAAAACACCGCCAATATTGGCATGATGTGATTGGTTATAATTATCGTATGACAAATATTTGCGCAGCTATTGGTTTGGCTCAATTAGAACAAATTGATGGCTTCCTAAAGCGTAAAAGAGAAATAGCAAAATTCTATGAGCAAAATATTATAAACCCTAAAATAGAATTTCACAAAGAAAAAGCTGGAATTACTCACTCGTATTGGATGTGCAGTATTTTAACTCCCGATTCAACCTTAAGAGAGGAGCTACGAGAAAATTTAGCTAAGGAAGGAGTAGAAACTCGTCCACTGTTTTACCCTGTTCATACAATGCCTATGTACTCTCAGAAATTTCAAAAAATACCTGTTGCCGAAAATTTAGGTTGGAGAGGTATTAATCTTCCGAGTTATCCTGGATTAAGCAACGAGGAGCTGGGTTTAATTTGTGGCATCATTAATCAATTGTAAAAACATGAGTGTTATTTTTGGTTCAGCAGGTTTTGCGAAGGAGGTTGATTGGTTTTTGCATGAATTACATCTAGCAGGTGGTTCAAAAGAATTACTTGCTACTTGCTTTATTGGAAAAGATAACGTTGGTGAAAAAATAAATGGTAAAAGTGTTTTGTCTGATGAGGATTTTTTTAGCACGTTAACAGGTGTCGAATTGGTTCAGGCATTTATTGCAGTTGGTTCTCCAGCATTAAAAAAGAAAATTTTCGAAAAAATAAGTAAGTTTACTCAAATTACTTTTCCTACGATAATATACCCAACAGTAAAATTTGATACTAGGGAAGAAAATGTGAAAATAGGAGCAGGCACTATAATTTGTCCTGGTTCTGTGCTTACAACTCATATCACAATTGGATCTCATGTGCTTGTATATTTAAATTGTACAATTGGCCACGACACTCAGATTGGCGATTTTTGTACATTATCTCCAGGAGTAAATGTATCTGGAAATGTACATATGGGAAATGGTGTTTTTGTTGGCACAAATGCTGTAATTTTAGAGCGTTTAAGTATTTGTGAAAATGCTATTATTGGAGCAGGTGCTGTAGTTACAAAATCTATTTTGGAGCCTGGCGTGTATGTTGGTATGCCTGCTAAAAAGCTTAATAAATAAGGAGTATGAGGGTTGGAATTCATGCTAAATTTTTTATGGATTGGGGTGGGGGAGTTGATTTTTTGCGAATTCTAATTAGGGGGTTAAGGCAAATTCAAAAAGAAGCACATGTAGAATTGTTTTTTCTTGTTCCAATTCCATCTAATTCTATACAATCTAAAATCAAACTAGTTGTTAAAAGAGTTTTATTTTCCATGCTGAATAAACCTTTGTTGGCGCCAAATTTAAATGCAAATAATTTAATTCAATCCTTTTCCGATGAAGGTGATTTTGAATGGGTGTATTATACAGATACCGTTTTAGCATTCAAGCAAATTTGTGTTCAAAAAGAATTGGATATTATTGTTCCTTGCTTTCAAAGTTTAGGGCCAAAGTTTCCTATTCCATGGATTGGATATGTATATGATTTTCAACATAAGTATTTGCCAGATTGGTTTTCAAAAAAGGATATAAAAATGCGTAATATGCAATTTGAATCCACTTTAACCGATGCCTCTTATGTTATCGTAAATGCTAAAAGCGTTAAAAATGATATTTCAGAATTTTATAAAAATACAAAGTCGAAAATTATTGCTTTGCCTTTTACTCCTCTTTTCGATTTAAGAGTTTATGAAATGGGTGATTTGGTTCAGAAATTTAATTTGTCTGATGATTATTTTTTGGTTTCAAACCAGTTTTGGAAGCATAAAAATCATTCAACACTTTTTGAAGCCATGGCAATATTTGTTCAATCGCACCCCAATATAAAGCTTGTTTGTACAGGCGAAATGAAAGATTACAGAAATCCTGAATACATAGATTTACTTGGCTCTCAAATTGAAAGACTAGGGATAAAAGGTAATTTGATTTTAACAGGATATATTTCAAAATTGGATCAGAAGAAACTTATGTACAATGCCAAAGCCATTCTTCAACCTACCCTTTTTGAGGGTGGTCCTGGTGGGGGAGCAGTTTACGAAGCCCTTGGTATGGGAATTCCTGTAGTGCTTTCTGATATTTCTGTCAACAAAGAAATAGAAAACCCCTTAATCTTGTTTTTTGAGTCTTTAAATCCATTTGACCTTTCCAATAAAATGATTGAGGTGTTAAGTCTTTCTAGAATGTCGACTAATGAACTATTTGAGTACAGGATTCATTCTGAGAAAGTGTTGGCTGCAAAAATGAAAGAAGCAATAATTGATTGTAAGAGTTTATATGTTGCTTAAAGAACCTAAAATATCAATTATTATTGCCACCTATCAGGCTGGAGAATTCTTGCAAGAATGTTTAAATAGTATTAAAAAACAAAGTTATCACAATCTTGAAGTTATTATAGTTGACGGTGCTTCAACAGATTCAACTTTGTCAATTATAGAAGCCAATTTGGCTATTATTACATCCTATACTTCTGAGCCTGATGCCGGAATTTATGACGCTATGAATAAAGGTGTTTTAATGGCAACAGGTGATTTTATTTTGTTTTTAGGCGCTGATGATACCTTGGTAGTTGATTTGGTTCAAATTTCGCCTTTATTGCGTGATAGTTGTACTATTTATTACGGGGATGTTTTGTTTAAACAAAGTGGAACGCGCTACGATGGAGAATTTGGTGCTTTTAAATTAGCCATAAAAAATATTTGTCACCAAGCAATTTGCTATCCAGCGGGAGTTTTTAAAAAATTCAATTTTGAATTGGAGTACAAATTATTAGCAGATCATGCGCTCAATATTAAATTATTTGGAAGTAAGGAATTTTCTTATTGTTATATTCCACATATAATCTCTAGATACAACCAGACGGGCGTTAGCAGCTCCATGTTTGACCCAAACTATATTTCGGCAAGAATGAAGTTGATTTATGATAACTTTTCTAGTTTAGTGTATCTTTATGCAAAACTTAGAATGCTTTTTGCTAAATATGTATTACGAAAATGGCAATATGCCTCCCAATAATGTTTAACTAGTTTGAATAATCCAATTAAAATAGCCAACAAATTTGAAATGCTTGCCATGTATATGGTTGGTTTTTCAATGGTGTTGAACCTATATATTTTGTTTAGTTTGCTTATCCCGTCGGCTCTAATTATTGTTGCTAGCTTAGTGATTTCAATTTTCTTTTTTGTAAAGCGGTTTAATACGACAGATTTTTTAAACCAACTCATAAACTGGAACCTTACTATTTATATTCTCTTCTCTTTGTTTTTTTATTTTATTGCCATTTTGTTAGGGGTTGCTGAACCTAATTTTAATGATTTGATTCGCGTTACTGGCGCAAGCTTTTATTTTAATTGGGTGTTTTTCACTTGCGATACGCCAGAGAAAACAAAATCTTTTTTCCTGAAATTCAGTTTGGGATTGTATTTGATTTTATTGGCTCAAGCTATTGTTGAATATTATTTTCCCGTTGAATTTGGTGTATTAGTTTCTAGTACAATAACGAAGACTTCCATTAAGGTTTCAACAACCTTATCCGATTCAAATAATTTTGCCGATATCATTATAATTCTTTCTATTATCATCTTAAACTTATACTCCTGTAAAAGTTCAAAACAGTATCGTATATTATATCTAACATTATTAATTCTTGGTTTTGTACTTGTAAATATTTCAGGATCTAGGCAGGGATTAATTTTTTGGGCTTTATTTTTATTAGGCTTTATTTGGGATTTTTTAAAAGGATTTAGTATTAAAAAATTAATTCAAATTGGGGGTACAATTGCTATTTTAACTAGTTTAATGGTTCCAATTCTTATTTCATACTTTGAAGAAAACCCTGGCTCAGCTGTTGCGCGTTTGTTTTTGGGTGGTGCAAATTCTGGGGAGAGCACAAATTCTAGGTGGTCTACGCTAGAAGCTGGATTTGAATTTATTAAAAGCAATTATTTTTTTC
>JBILJL010000376.1:0-2529 GCA_044377255.1 Bacteroidia bacterium | reverse complement strand
CACCTATCAAATAGGCTATGCATGGAAACAAATTGGCTTAAGCATTGATTATACGGGCCAAGTATACGGTCCAATGCGTTTGCCTATTTTGCCCAATGATTTTAGGCCGGCCTATTCTCCTTGGTATGTGTTACACAATATACAAATAAGCAAAAAGTTTTCTGGCAGTTTCGAACTTTATGGCGGCATCAAAAACCTGTTTAATTTTCTGCCTCAAAACCCAATCATGCGCTGGTGGGATCCCTTTGATAAAACCGCGGGAGACATTGCCAGTAACCCCAATGGCTATACGTTTGACCCTAGCTATAATTATGCACCCATGTATGGGCGCAGGTTTTTTTTTGGTTTAAGGTATACTTTCAAATAAACTAACGCAATTGCGCATTTTTCAATTTTTGAACCTTTAAAAATTCTTTGTTCATTTTTTGAATGCCTTTTAAAATTTCCATTCGGCCTGTTTTATCTAGCGCTGAGGTAAGGTAAATGGTGGGTAACTCCTCCCAAGTTTCCAACAATTTCTCTTGAAAAACTTGAATATTCTTATCGGCCTGGGCAGGTTTTAGTTTGTCTAATTTGGTAAATACAATGTTAAATGGGATACCTTTTTCACCCAACAAGTTTATGAATTCCAAGTCTCTTTCTTGCGGCTCAATGCGCGAATCTATGAGCACAAACAAACAAACGAGGTAATCTCTTTTTTCTAAATAATTCCACAAAGTTTTCTCCCAAGAGGCGCGTAAATCCTTTGATCTTTTGGCATATCCATAACCTGGTAAATCCACCAAATGCCATTCTTCGTTCACCAAAAAATAGTTCATGGTAATGGTTTTGCCTGGCTTGCCCGAAGTTCTGGCTAGCTCTTTGCGCTGCACCAACATGTTTATGAGAGACGATTTACCAACATTACTTCTGCCTATGAAAGCATACTCAGGTAGGTCGGTTTTGGTACAATCTTTTAAAGAAGCGGCACTGGTTTTAAAAACTGCAGAAGTAATATCCATGTTGCAAAGGTAGGTTATACAATTTGAATTTATAGCTGATGCAGTTTGCTTCCGTATTTTCTGGTTTTCAAATGCTTACATTTTTTGTGAACCTATTTCACGATGAGGCAGTTTAATGATTACACTTTCTTCATTATTTAAAATGTATAATCTCCATTTTCTTTTACTTTTATATTCAATTCTTTCGAGGATTTAAAAAATTTGTCGTAGCCAAATTTCAGATTATCCCAAAAAGAAATTAACTCTTTATTGTCTTTGAATTTGGTCTTGTAGGTTGTCATATTTTGGTCGCTCATTTTAAATGGAAAAATGTAAACTGGAATGTTGTTCTGTCCATTGTTTTTAGCATAAACAGCAAGTAAATATACCTCCTTCATCAAGTTGTCTGTCATTGGCAGGCAACCAATAGTAACGCAAGAACCGTGAATAAAAATATCTCCACCTAAATTGCTTGCGTTGCTTTTTTTTTCGTCGGCAAGATTGGGGTAATTAAGTCCAAGCGATAGGTAGAAATTACTTTTTGGGTTAAACCTATTTATATGATAGAAACCTTCTGGAACCTGTTCATCACCTTGTTTTCTTTTTGGCCCAAGTATTCCAGAACGAGAGCAAATATCATAGGAAAGAATTTTTTTATAGGACTTAGCTAGTTTAGTCTTTGCATAAACTTCTAACAAGTCGTTGTCTTTATAAGCAATCAGAAGCAGATTTAGGTTGTCAACAGAAATTTCATTTTCATTTAATGTCTTTTCTAAAATTCCTTGCTTTTGCTCAAAGGCAGTTCTTACTCTTTCAAACTTTTTCTGTTCAGTTAAAAAGTCTGTCTTATTGGTAAATGAAAGAAAAAAAAGTCCTAAGATTGATGTGATGGTTGTTTTATTCATGAGCTTGTTTTAAGGGTTTGGCTATTGGTGCAGTAGCGTATTTCGCCCCATATTTTTTTACATATATTTAGTCCTTTACAAATCTTTTGATTTCATTTTCAATTTTCAAGAAATAAACTCCTTTCAAAAAGGGTTGTGTGTTGATTTTTATGCTATTGTCTGTTATAGTTTGAGTAACTATCATTTTACCACTTGCATCATAAACAAAAACTTCTTTTCCAATCATTTCGTTTGAGATGATAACATTCAAATAATCATTAGCTGGGTTAGGGAATATTGTCCATTTTGGTTGCTCGCCTGTAAGCAAAGTTATGCCTACATTGGTGTTTGTGCTTGCTATAGTTTTTGAAAAGAAAATATTCATTTTGCCAGTTCTTGTATCTCCCCAAACAGTGTAAAGGGTATCGCCACAATATACGCATCCCATCATATCGTTTCCACTTTGTATAAGTACTGTATCAAAAGCAACAAATTGACTTGTTAGTTTTTGATTTTTAGAAAATGTTTGCCCGTTATCAATGCTTGTTGCGTAGTAAAAATCATATCCAGCATTCCAAAATCCGTTTGCAATTGAATTTCGCCTGTCTCTCCAAGTAACCACTAAATTGCCTTGTTCATTAAATGCACCCCAAACCATGTCTTGC
>JBILJL010000070.1:0-9322 GCA_044377255.1 Bacteroidia bacterium | reverse complement strand
CGTAATCATGCCATTAGTAATAGTTGGAGCAGTATCTTTATAGCTAAATGCCGACCCCATGCTTCCTGCATTGAAATCATATTTGGCGTCAACTCTAAATTTAAGTAAATCTAAACCAACACCTAATTGAACCCCTGTGGTATTCTTCTTCAAATCTACCTTTTGAAAATCGGCATTATTTAAACTGTTAATATCTGTATTTTGTTTGGTCATGAACTGAAAATTTGGTCCGCCATAAATGCGAAATAATTTTAACATTTTAAATCCAACCAATACAGGTACATCTATATAATTTGCCGAATGGCTGAAAGTATAACTTTTTCCGTTATCTGTTAAGGTAATATTGCTTGCACGCTTGTTGAATATAATTTCTGGTTGAACAAACAAACCAATGACCATTACTTTAAAACGGCCATAAGCACCAAAGTTAAATGTATTGTTGCCTTCAACACTTGTGGTAAGGCCATTGGTGTTATTTAGTTTAATGTTATCTGCACTCAAACCAGCTTTTAATCCGAACTCTAATTCTTGAGAACAAGAGCTTAATGTTAATGCCACTGCGGCAACAAGAAGGATAATTTTTTTCATATATTTAGTGTTTATTCAAAAGTAAGTAAATTAGTAACAAAAAAAAACCGGAGGTAAGCTCCGGTTTTTTTATAAATTATTTAATTGATACTTGGTAAGTACGAGTAGTTTTTACTTCGCTCCAATTGGTCGTTGAGCCAATTATTTGGGTATTCAACCTTTACATCCACTACAGCACCGTCTTTCATCACAGGCACTAATTTAGGTTGAATAAAGCCTTTGTAAGCCGCTACATGCAGTTTTTCAAAGCGGTCTTTTACTTCCTTCAATAAAGTTTGATCTACTTTTACACCGTAGCCTTCAACCAATGCTGTTGCAGCTTTGTAGTCGCCTTCCGATTTAATGCGCTGTATTTCTTTCAATAACTCACCAAATAAGGCTCTTAGTTTCTCGTAATCATTTATTTTAACATAGGTTTTGCCATCTTGTTTAAACACAGTTATTACATTGTCTTTTTTGCCTTTTTCGTATACCCATGAAGCATTTAACTGACGGTTACGCATATGTGCTTCTTCTAGGTTCTCACCTAATTGTAAGCGCGTTAATTGGGTAATTAATCCACCCCGGATATAACCATCGTATTCTGTTTTGCCCACTTCAAGGCTAGGCATCACACCTAAATCCACTAATTTTTGGTCATACACATAATACAAGGCAACTAAATCGGCTCTGGCTTCTTCTAAAGTACTTGCATAATTCATCAATGTTTGATCTGGATCGCCTACACCTTTGTTTATTTTGCCAGATGCGTGTCCAATTACCTCATGCATATCTGTATGTAAATCGCCAGCCAAAGCACCATATTTGGTAGCTCTTTCAATCTCTTCTGCAGAAACACAAAACTCTTTCATCATTGGACTTTTAGCACCAATAATATTATAAGAGTGTACAATATTTCCCAATGAAACAGATTTAGAGCCATGTTGCTGTCTGATCCAATTTGCGTTAGGTAAATTTATACCAATAGGAGTGGAAGGATTACTTGCACCCGCTTCTTGTATAACAGTAATTACTTTTGCAGTAATGCCTTTCACACTTTCCTTTTTATGTTCTGCTGCAATAGGCGAATGGTCCTCAAACCATTGTGCTTCTTTAGCTATAGCCGCAATGCGCTTGGTAGCTTCCATGTCTTTTAAACTTACCACTGATTCAAATGAAGCACGTTTGCCAATGGCATCATCATATACTTCAATAAATCCGTTTACTACATCTATTCTGCTTTCGGTATCATTTACCCAAGCAATATTGTATTCGTCCCAAACTTTTAAATCGCCAGTTTGGTAATATTTAATTAATAATTCCAAGGTCTTTTTTTGTTGGTCGTTTTCTGCAACAGTTGCTGCTTTTTCTAACCAATAAACTATTTTTTCAATAGCTGCAGAATACATACCTCCAACTTTCCAAACTTTTTCAGTTACCACGCCATTTACCTTCATCATCTTAGAGTTCAAACCCCATGAAATAGCATTGGTATCGTTCACATTTATTCTAGAACTGTAATAAGCATCTACTTCTTTTTGGGTCACCCCTTCATAAAAGTTATTGGCCGAAGCAGCCACATTGTCGATGCCTGAAGCTAGGTTCACTACTTTTGCTTCGAAGTTTGGATCAAAAATAATTGGTTTTAAATATTCTGTAAACTGCGCAACTGTTTTACCATTTAATGGCAGCAAACTTGCATCTGTTGCAGCCAGTAATGAACTAAAATAATTGAAATCACAAGCAGGCACAAACTTCATGTTTGAATAATGGTGATGAATACCATTTGAGAAAAACACCCTCTTGGAATAAATTTCAAAATTCTTCCAATCGGCTGTGGTTTTATTGCCAGTATAGCTGTTTAAAATGGCTTCATTGGTTTTACGAATGGTTAGATTGTGTTTGTAGCGTTGATCATAAAAAATGTCTCTTCCACAATTGGCTGCTTCAAAAAGGTAGTAAGAGAGTTCTTTTTGTTTAGGCGTTAAGGTTTCAAATCCAGGGATTTCAAAACGCAATACTTGTAAATCTGCAAATTCATCGCAGTTTACCTCAAAGTTAGATTCGTTGGTGGCACTTGATTTTTTGTCTCCAGTGCAGGCGCTAAAGCCTAGTGTAGCTCCAATGGCTCCGTATAACATGGTTTTTTTGAGATTCATATATTAATGACTTAATTTGAGCAAATATATAAGTTGTATTGTGAAAGGTATTACCATTCGTCAAATTCTGAATCAAAAGGTTAAAAAATACAACCAATTGGATTTTATTGCCCACGACCCAATTTCTATCCCTCATCAATTTAGCAAAAAGCAAGATATTGAAATTGCAGGCTTGTTTGCAGCAATTTTTGCTTGGGGGCAAAGAGTTACCATCATTAACAAATGCAATGATTTGTTAGATAGAATGGATCATGCTCCACATGATTTTATCATAAACCACCAAGAAAAAGATTTGCTGAGGCTTACACAATTTAGTCACCGCACCTTTAACGATACCGATTTGTTGTATTTTATTTTTTTTCTCCAACAACATTATCAAAAACACGCAAGTTTAGAACAAGCCTTTTTATTCGGTTTGAACCCAAAAGACCCCAACATAGAGCAAGGCTTAAATGGTTTTAGGAAATACTTTTTTTCTTTGGAGGATGCACCACAAAGAACAAAAAAACACATTGCTAGTCCGGCCCAAAACTCTGCCTGCAAGCGCCTCAACATGTACCTCCGTTGGATGGTGCGCAAGGATAATATGGTTGTAGATTTTGGCATTTGGAATGGCATAAAATCCTCTCAATTAATTTGTCCGCTCGATGTGCATGTTAGCAGAGTTGCCAGAAGTTTCGGTTTGATCCAAAGAAAACAAGACGATTGGCAAACCGCCGTTGAACTCACCAATGTCCTCAAGCAATTCGACCCCAAAGACCCTGTAAAATATGATTTCGCCCTTTTCGGCATGGGTGTAGAACACGAATCGTTGTAGGGGCGAAAATGTCCTTCTGAAGGAAGATTTGCGGTTATAGTTACAGGGCGTCCGCCAAATGGCGGATTCGCCCTTTCCCCCTTAGAAATATTTCCTTACCTTTGCCTTTGAAAGGTCGGTGTAATATTTGAAAAAATTAATACTAATTTTAAAATAGCTCAACCGCTTTGCTAAAACCAGGCTTCTTTACCCTTGTGGGATTTTTGGCAACTTGTTGCCAAAGACGTTAGAAGGTTGCAGCTCCTGTGGAGGCTAAATCCTATTCATTTACGGATTTTTATCAAAAGCCGACCTTTCTTTTTTGAAAAACTTAGCTGTAAATCTTCTTAAAATCCAATAATTGCATAATAGATTGTGCAATATTGCTAGTTTATTGCACAATTGGTAGTGCATTTTGTTATATTTGTACAATATATTTGGAATATGTTAACACTATTAGAACAATCGGAACGATTAATTAATGCTGTAAATCTTGATTTTAAACGTTATTTATTTGATTTAGTTAAATGGGAAAATCGATTAATAGGAATAAAGGGAGCAAGAGGTACAGGGAAAACTACCCTTTTATTGCAATGGCTAAAATTACAAGATTTACCTTCTGAAAAGGCTGCATATTTTTCGTTAGATGATTTATATTTTACCAGCAATACCTTAAAGGAAACTGTAAGTATATTTTACAAAAACGGTGGAATAATATTGGTTTTAGATGAGGTACATAAGTATAAAAATTGGTCGCAAGAAATTAAAAACTGCTATGATTTTTATCCCGATTTGAAAATTATTTTCACAGGTTCATCCATTATTGATATTGCTAAGCAAGAGGGTGATTTAAGTAGAAGAGCATTGCTTTATGAACTCGTTGGATTGTCGTTTAGAGAATATTTATTGATACAAGGTATAATTGATTTACCCATTTTGAATTTAGAAGATTTACTATTCAAAAATGCATCAATAAAGAAAAAGATACCTTTAAATTTTCGACCATTAAATCATTTTGCTAATTACTTAGATCATGGTTATTATCCTTTTGGCCTGGCAGATACTTCAACAGTTTACCAGAGGATAAATCAACTTATTAGGACAATAGTTGAAATAGATATGGCTGAATTAAAGGATTTTGATATTCGCAATGCAAAAAAAATATTGCAATTAATTTATGTTATTGCTCAACAAGTTCCATTTAAACCTAATTTATCAGGACTCGCAACCAAAACTACAATACATCGTAACTCGTTGAACAATTATTTATATTATTTAGAACAAGCAAAAATTATTTCGCTATTGTATCCGATTGGAAATAGCATAGCCGTTTTGCAAAAGCCCGAAAAAATTGTTTTAAATAATACAACTTTACTGAATGCATTAGCAGAAGAAAAATCACTTGTTGGCACTATCAGAGAAACTTTTTTTGTATCACAATTACAAGTCTTTCACAAAATAGAACTTCCAAAGCAAGGCGATTTCATTATTGATGGTAAGTACACCTTTGAGGTGGGTGGTAAAAGTAAGGGACATAAGCAAATCAAAGGGGTAGAAAAGGCATGGATAGTAAAAGATGATTTGGAATTACCTTTGGTAAATGAAATTCCACTTTGGGTGTTTGGTTTGCTCTATTAAATATGATAGTGTAAATCGACTTACATGAACAATAATAGTTAGATTATTTCCTCCTTTAAAGCATCCTATACAACTCTCTTACTTTTATAATCACATGGATAAACAGCAAGGCAGGCCAAACGAGGGCGCTCTGACTGGCATAATTTACAATAATGATGCTCACCAAAATGCCAATATTAAATGTGGCAACTACAATATACAGGAGTTGAAAACGCGGACTATTAGCGTTTGTAAACGATAAAACGGCAAATACCAACAAAAGTAATACCGAAATAATGGAAACTATATAGGCAATGTTCATATTTTTGTAACAAATATGAACTACAAAATTGGCATTTCAAACTCTACGGATCATTTTATCCGCATCAGCGCTTGGGTCAGCAACCCAAATGAAAATAATTTTAACTTACAATTGCCTGCTTGGCGACCTGGCAGGTATGAGTTGGCCAATTATGCCAAGAATATTAGGTGTTTTGAGGTAAGCAATGAAAAGGGTGAATTGGTGCCTTTTAAAAAGCTAAACAAAGATTTGTGGGAGGTATTTGCTCAAGGACTAAATAAGGTGCATATTTCTTATGAATATTATGCCAACCAAGCAGATGCTGGAGCCAGTTTTGTAAGTGAGCAATTAATGTATTTGAACCCGGTAAATTGTTTTATGTATGTGGAAGGTAAAATGAATGATGCCTTTGAAATCACTTTGGATATACCCAATAATTGGCAAATTGCTTGCCAGTTAAAACACCAAGATAAAACTTTATTTGCGCCACATTTTGATGCTTTAGCTGATAGTCCGTTTTTTGCCTCACCCAATTTGGTTCACCATAGTTTTGGTTTGAACCAAGCCAATATTCACTTTTGGTTTGAAGGCGGTACTACCAATAATATGGACAAGTTGGAGGCCGATACGCGAGCTTATGCCCAAGCACAAATCAATATTTTTGGCGAACTACCACTCCGTGATTATCATTTTTTATACTTGCTTACACCCCAAAAATTTAGGCATGGTGTTGAACATGCAGATTCTACTGTAATAGCAATGGGCCCAGCAGCAGAGTTGGATCAGCCCGAATTTTACAATGATTTTATAGCCATTAGCTCGCATGAGTTGTTTCATTTGTGGAATATCAAAAGGATCAGACCAAGTGAAATGTTGCCTTACGATTTTACCAAGGAAAATTATTCGGAATTGGGCTATATTTATGAAGGCATAACTACCTATTACGGTGATTTGATGTTATTGCGTAGTGGGGTTTGGGATTTTGAGCAATATGCAGCGAGTTTGGCAAGCGATTTAGATAGGCATTACAACAATCCTGGGCGTTTTAATTATTCTGTTGCTCAATCTAGTTTTGATACCTGGTTAGATGGTTATGCGCCAGGCATAAAAGGAAGAAAAGTATCCATTTATATAGAAGGTTTAATTGCCGCTATGGTTGCTGATACCATGATCATTGAACATACCGCAGGCCGCGCTAGATTAGATGATGTTTTGCGAAGGCTTTACCAAGAAACTTTTAAAATGGGAAAGGGCTATTCCAAACAATTGTACCAAGAACTTTTACAAGATGTTTCTGGATTAAGCTTTGAAAAATATTTTTTCGATTTAATTGATGGCAAAGGAAAGTGGGATGAATATGTGCAGAAAATGCTCAAGACCATTGGTTTAGAGTTGATTGTGGCGAATGATGCAGCTAGCTTGTCTGTTTGTAAAATTCAGAAATGTTCAAATCCAACTCCAAATCAAATAGTGTGTTTTGAAATGTGGGTTAAAAATTGTTAATTTACTAAAGTTATTTACTCAAAAAACTGATTCCAACAATGCAAAAAACTCACTTAGATTGCATAAATTGTGATGCAAAAGCAATTTCTTTCCTGTCATACTGTAATGAAAAAGAAATTGAAATGGTTGCTGCAGCCAAGTCTTGCAGTCATTATAAAAAAGGGCAATCTATTTTTTATGAAGACAATTTACCGATGGGTATTTATTGCCTAAGCCACGGTTCCATTAAATTAACAAGATCTAACAAAGACGGCAAGGAGCAAATTATTCGCTTTGCAAAAGAAGGTGAATTTTTGGGCTATAGGGCAGTTATTGCCGAAGAACCTTTAGTAGCAACCGCAACATGCATTGAAGACACCATTTGTTGCTTTATACCTAAAGCTGTTTTTTTAGATTTAATCGAGCAAAATTCACAAATAAATAAATTCATGTTAAAGTCTCTTTGCCATGATTTAGGCATTGCAGATGAAAAGATTCAAAGCTTGGCTCAAAAAAGTGTGAGAGAGCGATTGGCAGAGACATTGTTGTTTCTGCAAAAAACATTTAAGGAAAATAATGATGCAGACGATAACCTTATCTCTGTTTCTTTGCCTAGGGAAGATATAGCAAACATTGTAGGTACTGCAACAGAAACGGTAATTCGTTTGCTTTCTGAGTTTAAGGCAGATAAATTAATTGATATGGAAGGTAAAAAAATCCGCATCATGAATAAAATGGCTCTCGAAAAAATTTCTCATACCTCTGTTTAAATTTCGGTTTGAACCCAAAAATAGGAATCGTTCTTTCGGGAGGTGGTGTGCGAGGATTCGCTCATGTTGGCGCACTTAAAGCCCTCGAAGAATTTAATATTTATCCTAGTGTCATTTCTGGTGTAAGCGCAGGAGCAATCACCGGAGCTTTGTATGCTGATGGTTATAAGCCAGATGAAATTATGGATATTTTTCTTCGCCTAGATTTATACAAACTTTTGAATTTTAGGGGATTTAATTTGGGTTTATTGAAACCAGATGGCTTAAGAAAAATATTGCTAAAATCTTTGCGAGCTAAAACTTTTAGTGAGTTAAATATACCCTTGACTGTTGCTTGCACAAATATAGATTTAGCCGAAACTGTTTATTTTAATGAGGGCAATTTAATTGATCCTTTAATTGCTACTGTGGCATTTCCATTTTTAATTAAACCTCAATTAATTGATGGGCATCATTTTGTAGATGGCGGATTGATGAATAATTTTCCAGTACAACCTTTGCTACATAAATGTGACCAAATTATTGGGGTTCATGTAAATCCGGTTCATCCAGAACTAACTACAAAAGGTACAAGGAATTATTTCGACCGAATTTTACATCTTGGTTTAAGAGCCAATATTTTGAACAACATTGCTTTTTGCAATATGTACATAGAACCTGATGAGCTTGCTAATTATCACCTATTGAAATTATCTGCATCAAAAGAAATTTTTGAGAAGGGCTATCAATATACTTTTCACTTGTTGGAAAATCACCCAGATTTGTCGCCTTACCAATGTTCCTAAAAGCATTCTGATTTCTCGTTTTTATGACAATAATCATTATCGATTTTGAGTTTTGTCATATTTTTCAATAGCATCGACTGTTATTTTTGGATCAAGAAAAAATACAATCGTGGTAAGAAATATGCTAATGTTAATGGATGGTACAGCCGATGCTGAACGTTTGTTAGATTGTTCAATGAAGATTTTTCATTCCAGGAATGATCATTTTAGTGGCGCTTTTGTGGAGGGTATTGGTACGGGTAATTTAAACAACCTCTTTGAAGGAAATGGAAATTTAAGCTCAAAATACACACATAGTGAAATTATAGAGAAAATTCTACAAACTAACCTTGAAAATAGCAATGAGTTTATTGTCCGTTTTGTTGATAAATGCGAAGAGTTAAACATCAGAACTAAGGTATTTGTTGGCGCGGAAGAAAATGCTGAAGACCTAATGAATGAAAGCATGTTCAACGATTTATTCTTAATTGGAAAAGAGATATTTCGCAAGAAAAATGTCAATAAAAATTCCTTCGATTTTATTGAATCATTGTTGTACAGCACAAAATGTCCAATCTTGCTGTTGTCTTGCGAACAGCTATCATTTAAAAATATAGTGCTTATTTATGATGGCAGTAAAAAATCATTTGAAGCCATAAAATTGTTTACTTATCTCATGGGTGAACAATTTGAAAGCAATAGTATTTTCATCAATGTGATAGTTACAGAAAATAGCAGCCAAAATGAAAAGGGTGTAATTGATTACTTAAAAAATTACAAATTACATTTTTCAATCAACAGGGTTTACCCTGATAATTATTACACTGAATTGCTTGATTTACTTACTGAGTTAAATTCGTTTTTAT
>JBILJL010000375.1:0-2531 GCA_044377255.1 Bacteroidia bacterium | reverse complement strand
ATTGAATTGTCCGCCACTCATTTGGTACATTTTAGCTGCTGCATTGATTACTTGGTCTATGGCAACTAAAGAGAAGTTGAAAGTCATAAATTCAATGATTGGTCTTAAGCCGTTCATGGCAGCACCAACACCAATACCTGCAAAACCTAATTCGGCAATTGGGGTATCAATGATACGCTTGGCGCCAAACTCTTCCAGCATCCCCTGACTAACTTTATAAGCTCCATTATACTCAGCTACTTCCTCGCCCATTAAAAACACGTTTGGGTCGAGGCGCATCTCCTCGCTAATGGCTTCTCTTAATGCTTCTCTAAATTGTATTGATCTCATGGTATTTTATTTCCAAGCGCAAAAATATAACCCTTTGTGGGATATCAAAGTTTTATTACTAAAATGTAAAATTTATTGAAAAATAATTCTAATGTTAACAAATCATTAACTATTTGTTGTTAAATAGTTATATTTGTACTCATGAAAGAGAAAGGAAGATATTTTAGCTGGTTAACAAGGACTTACATTTATTCTGTTTTCTTGTTGGGTCTTGTTTTTTTTTGGAATAGCACTTTTGCTGCCCCCAAAGAGGTTTCCTCTTATAAGGTAAATTTGTATGGTCATAATTTGACTGTTAGTGTATTAGGGTTAAAACAATCTATTTCATTCCCATTAAACGAAAAAAATATTAGCGAGCAGATTCAATTGTTTGAATCTGTTGATTTAACAGCCTTATTAGCCCAAATGGACAATTATTCTGCTGAATTTGGTATGGATGATATGGCTTATTTGTTATTTACCCAAAAGGTATGTAAATCCATTTTTGGTTCAATTCAAACTGCCAAATTATTGGAATATACAATTCTAAAAAGAAAAGGATATAATACATTATTAGGTTACTCTTCGAATGACGTTACTGTTTATGGTTACCTTGATTTTAATGTTTTAAATAATACTTTTATCAACTATCAAGGATTGGTATATACCGATTTATCTTTTGCTCAAAATATGGAAACTTGTGAAGAGCAATTGCTAGAAAAAATTTCTGGTGGAAGGGCAATTTTAATCAATGAAAAACGGCCTCCATTTTATAATGCCTTAGAGAAGAAATACAAGTTGCATTTTAACCACGACAATACTACCTATTTCTACAACGGTGTTTTGAATCAATCGCTAGCCCTTTATTACCAAGAGTTGCCTGATATTGAGTTTGGTCCTATCTATTTAAACTATCAATTATCTGATAAGGCCAAAAGCAGCTTAGTGAATGAAATTAAATCTGATTTGGAAGGTAGAAGTGCCATGGCTAAAATTGATTTTTTACTCAGCTTTGCCCAACAAGCATTTGCCTATAAAAAAGATATAGAGGCAATTGGCAAAGAAAAATTTGCATTCCCAGAGGAGGTGTTATCTAATAATTTTGCAGATTGTGAAGACAAGTCGGTCTTCTTTGCCTACATGGCAAGAGAGGTGTTTCAAATGCAATCTATAGCCTTAATATATTTCCAACAACACCACTTGAATGTTGCAGTAGCCATAAATTCTAAGGACGGTTACAATTTTGTTTTCAATAACCAAAAGTACATTGTTTGTGAGCCTTCTGGAATTGGTTTTGTGCCAGGCGAAAATGCCTATGATTTAAAAAAGGCACACATTGTAAATTGGTAATTAGCTGTAATTATTTTTTTGGTCCCCTTGGCTGCAAAGGCCTAATCTCCAGATTTACACTGTGAAAATTGTTGGGCATTTCCAACGCTTGAACCATCATTGATGCAACATCTTCGGGCATTAGCATGTAATCATGTGGTTTAATTCCCGGACTGTTTCTAAAGAAATCTGTTTTGGTTGAACCTGGGTAAACGCAGGTAACCTTAATACCAAAATCTCTCACTTCTCTAAATATAGATTCGCTTAATCCCTTTACCGCCCATTTGGTTGCACAATAGCCGCTAACCTGCGCCATTCCCTCTAGTGCTGCGGTGGATGCAATATTGATGATATGCCCAAATTCAGATTTTTTCATTTGTGGCAAAACCTGTTTGATACAATAAAACATGCCATGAATATTGGTATTAAACATTTCGTGCCATTGCTCTTCTGGCAGGTCTTCAATATTGCCAAAATAACCCAAACCAGCATTGTTTACTAGAATATGAATTTCGCTAACTTGATTGTATATTTCAGTAAAGGCGGTTTGAACCGACTCGCTTTGCTGGATATCACATGAAATAAAATGAAAGTTTGGGTTGGTAATTTCGGCCGGACAATTTCTACCTAAACCAAATATTGTGGCACCTTTATCTAGTAATTGTTTACAAAGTGATAGTCCAATTCCTTTACTAACGCCAGTAATAACTGCATGCTTATTTTTTAGTTCCATTTTCTGAGGAGTGAAGAATTAAGAATTAAGAGTGAAGAATTAAGAGTGAAGAATTAAGAGTGAAGAATTAATAGTGAAGAATTAATAGTGAAGAATTAAGAGTGAAGAATTAAGAGTGAAGAATTAAGAGTGAAGAATTAAGAGTGAAGAATTAATTCAA
>JBILJL010000069.1:0-9337 GCA_044377255.1 Bacteroidia bacterium | reverse complement strand
TTATTGCCACCAAGGCGCCAAGGCCCCAAAATTTTTTAAAATTAAAAATTATTTTTTATTTAAAGAATCGTTGCTTGGTTGCTTTGTAGTGAAAACCATTCTTTAAAAGCACTAACCCAAAAAAAATCCCAATCTAATGGCTATTAGACTGGGATTTTTAGTATATCAAGTAAAATGATTTTAGATATTAGGGTTATGTCCAATACTTTGCCAAACTTTCTTTTAATCTGGCATTAATTTCATAACATTCAGTTAATCAGAAGTAAAATAATTTGGCTCGAGCCAAAAAACACCTACCTATGCAAATAGTGACCAATATAATGGAACTGCTTCCTTTAATTTAGACAGCATTTTTAGACACTTTTAATAGCCCACCTCAATTTTGCGGATCTTGCCCTGGGGTTATTGAAAATCTCAGCGCCAGTTGGGCGAATGGGTTCCTTGGCAATTTCGGAATAAACGCCAGCTCTATGAAAATTCTGAAAAGCTTTTTTTACACGGCGGTCTTCGCCAGAATGAAAGGTTAATATTGCAACACGGGCACCAGGGGCGAGCGTATAAGGCAGTTTTTCTAAGAACTTATCCAATACCCCAAATTCATCGTTGATGTAAATGCGTATGGCTTGAAAGCAGCGCTGACAAGATTTTTTAATGAGTTCTTTGCGTTCTTTCTTTGGCAAAAAATCAAGGGCCTCTGCAATGATATCTTGCAATTGGGTGGTGGTTTCTATTTTGCCACCTTTTTTAAATTTGCTCACAATGGCCTCTGCAATAATTTCGGCATAAGGTTCATCTGCGTTGAGCCAAAGTATTTCATGCAATTCTTCTTGTAATAAATGAGGCAAAATAGCAGAGGCAGGCTTGCCACTTTTTGGGTTGAGTCTTAAGTCTAGCGGACCAGCAGCTTTCAAAGAAAAGCCACGTTCTGGGTTGTCTATTTGCATAGATGAAAGACCCAAATCGGCCAAAACAAAATTGAATATTTCATCCTCTTCCGTAACTTGATCGATATCAGAAAAGTTCATTTTTTTTGTGATCAAAACATCGGGGCCAAAGCCCAAGGCAGCTAATCTCTCTGTGGTTTTGGGCAATTCTATTGGGTCCACATCTATGGCATATAATAATCCGCCTGGAGTTAGTCTAGTGAGTATTTCTTTGCTATGTCCGCCATAACCAAGGGTTGCATCTAAACCAATTTGTCCGGGTTGAATTTGCAAGAATTCCATGATCTCATTCACACAAATAGACAAGTGCATACCTGCGGGAGTTCTACCTTTTTGAATCACTTTTTCAATATCGGCAGCATATTGCTCCGGCTGCAATTCCTTGTATTTCTCTTGAAAAGCCTTGGGATGCGTTCCCTTATACCTCACACGGCGCTGCGGTTTTGGATTGGTGTTTTCCATAAATTATGGCAATTTAAAAGAAAATCAAAAGTTTCCAATTAGTAGAATCTTTTTATTCTAACTCATTTTTATCAATCCCAGCTTGTTTAAGCACGGCAAGGAAAGTGCCTTTCTTCATATCCTTGCCTCCGTGTACAGGTACAATAACGGTTTTATTGGTAATAGGGTTGTAATACAATTGATGGGAGCCTTTGGAACGTTTATAAATGAAGCCGTATTGTTCTAAAATTTTAATCAGGTGCTTAGGGTTTAGGTTCATACCGTTTCAAAATTTAAAGAGTATTCCAAAGTATTGCTGTCATCAGGGATGGCTTCGCCTCTTTCTTGTAACTCTTCAATATACAATTCAATAGCTTCTTTTGCCATTGAAATTGCTTCGTCCACATCTTCGCCATAAGTAATACAGCCTGGTAATGCAGGAACTGAAACAGTATAACCACCCTCGGTTTCTTTGTGTAAATGGATTTTGTATGTGTACATATTTAAGCCTATTTCAATTTTTTCATAAACGATAAACTGTTCGAATTGACCATTTAAATTAATTTCTTATAGATATCAATTTGATGTATCAATTACATCGTGCTTTTTAATAATTCGAATATAATACTATTTTCAATTTTCATTCGTATCTTCTAATAAAGAAATTGCAAACGCAGATGAAATTACCTACATTTATGCCGAGGGAAATCCAATAGCCATGCACCGCAAAAATAGCAATGAATTGTTTTATTTTCATCTTGATATGCAAGGTAGTTTAATGGCTATAAGTAATATGGCAGGTGCGGTGGTTGAGGAGCGCAATTACGATGCTTGGGGGCGCCCGCGTAACCCAACAACATTGGCTTATACTTTACCCAATCCTTTTGGTGGAGCTACCAGTAATTACACCTTGCGTGGCTATACCTTTCACGAACATTTGGATATGTTTGACCTCATAAACATGAATGGCCGCATGTATGATACCCATTTAGGAATTTTCTTGAATGCCGATCCTTTGTTACAAGACCCTACCAATGTACAAAATTATAACCGCAACAGCTATGTCTTAAACAATCCATTAAAATATACTGATCCAAGTGGTTATGCTTCAAAAGGTTTTGCAATGCCAACTTTTGGAGGTGGGTTTGAGCCAGGTGAAAATGAACAAACAAATAGTTGGAACCGTTGGCAAAATGCAAAAAAGTCACTTCGTGCACTTGCAGAAGATGCATTAAGCCATGAAATAGAAGGAGGTGGAGGTGGAGTAGGAGTATTTTTTATGGCTTTAACTAGTGGAACTATTATAAGAAACAATAATTCTGCAGAGAATTTTGTTTCAAACTATTATAGTTTTCGCAGTATGTTAAATTTTAATAGTTCACTTTTTAATTCGATTAATTCTGCTCACGGCGGCATTGAGAGTTTAATTCGATATGTTAATTCTCAACCTAATGGATTTATTATGACAGGTGATGATATAGCCGCTCGAAATAGAAAACTTGATATAGCATCAAATTTTGTAAATGGTATAGAAAAAGTGAATGGAGGTATTAAAGTAGATTTCAGTTGGGCAGGAAATTTAGCAGTTAAAGCATCTCCCCATAGTATTCCTGATGGGACAATATTCAAAGTGCAAGACGTTTTGATGAACGATAAACTACCTGCTATACAAATTATTGCTCCGGGGGCAACATTATTTGGAGAACCTTTTAATGTATATTTACGTGGAGATACATACTCTCAATATGGTTTTCAATTCTATCCTATTTTTAAAAAATAATTTAACTATGCTAAACGTCTTTAAGAAACAGTCATTTTTTTTGATTATTATAATTGGTACTATTTTGATAAAATTTATTGAATGGTCAATACTTTCAAGAAAATTTATTCCTAACAAAGTATCAGGAAATGATTATGATATTTTAGATTATACTAGATTGTTTTTTATTTCTCTGAATCAGTTATTTTTATTCACTGATATTTCTTTCATTCTATTATTGATCGTTTTTTTGCTTTTTAAAAGCAAAATAGAAACAAGATTGGTAAGAAATATTTATTATTCATTAATTTATTTAGTAACCTCAATTGTGGTAATTCAATTTATCTTCTAATTAAAAAAAAAAAAGCATCATTTGAGGGCTTTTCTGTTTTTCATAATAGTTTTTTCTATATCTGGTAATAGGAATGAATACTTTTAAAATGTGGTTGTTAATATCATATCCAACGCGGTAAAGGCCTTATCAAAATGAGTAACATTATCTTCCTTTTAGTATTAAATTCATTTGTTTTTATACATAAATTAAGCATCCGTTAAAATACCCATTGTAAATAAGGATTCCAATTTTGTGTTTGAAGGTGATCATTTGGCTGACCGATATAAAATGGAACTATAAATAACAGCACTCCAATTAATACCACCTATTATATTGCTAGTGCAAATTTAGAAATTGCAAACGCAGATGAAATTACCTACATTTATGCCGAGGGAAATCCACCGCAAAAATAGCAATGAATTGTTTTATTTTCATCTTGATTTGCAAGGTAGTTTAATGGCTTTAAGTAATATGGCAGGTACGGTGGTTGAGGAACGCAATTACGATGCTTGGGGACGCCCGCGCCTATAAAAAAGTTAAGTAGTTAAATTTTGATAGTTAACTCAAGTTGACCACCAAAACCAAGTTCAACAATTTTTTGGAGTGTGGAAATTCTTGCTTCTTTAATGTTGTTTTCAATTTTAGAAATATAAGATTTGGTAGTACCAACTTTTTCGGCAAGTTGTTCTTGTGTCATTCCCATTTCCATGCGGGTGTCATGTATCAATGCACCAATTTTGAAGTTTTCATATCCTGCATCTAGTTCGTCACGTTCTTTTGTCCCTTTTTTTCCATAATTCTTAACCTTGAATTCCTCAAGAGTTAGTATGTTTTTATTTTTCGTTTTCATATTCTGCTTTTATTTTAAGTGCCATTTCAATTTCATTTTTTGGTGTCTTCTGCGTTTTCTTTTGAAACCCATTTGCTAAAACAACTAATTGTCCTTGATCAAAAAAACAGAAAATCCTAAAAATATCACTTCCTAATTGAACTCGAATTTCATACAAACCATCCGTATTTTCTAAGTGTTTTAAGTATGTTTCAGGAATTCTTGGTAAGTCTTCAATCAATTCGAAAGTCCAAATAATCTTGGCTTTTACTTTTTTGGATTGATTGCCAAAGAAGTCCTGAAAGTAGCTTTTATAGAATATTACATTTCTGTATTTCTGATTTCTTTCCACCATACAAATATATGAAAGTTTCCCTAAAGTGAAACTAATTAGCTCAGATTTTTTATTATCAGCACTCCAATTACTAACACTATTATAACTTATGTAAATTTAGAATTTGCAAACGAATACAAAATCACCAAATTTTAAACTTATAAAATAACTAATCCTTCACAAATCTATGAACCCCTATTCCCGCAGCAGTTTTAATAGTGATAAAGTAAATACCAGCTGCAAGATTGGATGTTTTTATTTGGAGCAATTTATCTGCATTCAATTGCAATTTGTTTTCAATTATAATTCTGCCAAATTCATCACTCAAAACAAATTCAATGCTTTCACCTGCTTCGGCATTAGGTAAATAAATATTTAATATGGATGAGGCTGGGTTGGGATAGAGCATGGTTTCTAACCTATCTGTGGAATTGCTTAATGTGATTAGGTTGGAATAGGCATATTTCAAGTCCCTATCCACCATTTTTAACCTATAGGTTCTTGCTTCTTTTGGTTCAAACAGAATGGGGTCTATAAAAGAATAATGGCTCATTTGGTTAAAGTTTCCTTGTGCTTTTACTTTTCCAATTTGTTGCCAATCTTCTTCTTTCATTTGCTCCACAGAAAAATAATCGCTGTTTATTTCTGAGGCACTTGTCCAATGTAAATTTACCTCTGCATTATTTATTTCTCCAGTAAAGTTTAATAGGGTAATAGGCAAGATATTTATAGTGGAATCTGAAGAAAAAGCAAATTCTCCGGCCAAACTATTTAGGCCTGTGCGTTTGGCAACCGGACTAGCTATGCTTCCCGTTCCAGCCACACTATTGCCTGCTAATAACCATGCCGAACTTGTATTGTTACGTTTTACCAAGCGCAATTGGTTCAAACTGCTAATACCCCAAAAGTTATTGCCTGTGGCAGTAATATTGTGTATGCCGCCTGTCAAACCCGACAATACTTCAACTCGCCAAATGCCATTTGTGCTCACTTTGTTTAAGGAAACTGCAGGTGTTAACCAAGTATCTGAAATGGGTAGTCCAAGGTTACCCGGATTTCCTTGTACAAAGCTTAATGAAACCAAGCCTCCAGTTATGGGTGCCGTGGTATAATCTAATTGCAAGGGTAAATAATTACTGCCATTACCTATAGGGAATAAACCAGCAGAACCACTAATTAAGGTGGCCGGAATCCATCTTCTTAAATTGCCATAGATATTGCCTGCTGTTCTAGTTAATGAACCAGCTTGCGCCACTGAACTGCCTATTGTAATTGAGTAATTGTTGCCATAAATATCACTGTTCATGTTTAGATTGCCCATTATTTGAACATTGCCCGTTAGTTGCTTGTTGCTGTTTGTGCATGCAACATTGCCATATATAAAAGCTGCAATGTTTTGGGTTAAACTATCTTCAAATTGCACCAAGCTATTTAAGTGATAACCCTGTTTATTGGATACTAAATTGCCCCTCAATTTAAGGGTGGTATTTGCATGGGTATAAACCGAATCTGCCGCAATATTTAACCCAGCTGGTATATTTAAGCTACATGCTTGAATGCCGTTCCCCAAAACCAATACAGAATTTGTACCGCCAATACTCCAGGCTGCATTGATGGTTGAATTACTTTGATTGTGAACAAAATAATAGGTGTTATTACCATTGAAATTTGAGGGAGAAATACCTGTTCCGTTGGTATTGCTTCCCCAAGTTGCGGTATCGTTTAAATTGCCGCTCGGTTTAGAATAATAAGCCGTTCCGCAAATTAAGCTACTGTTGCCTGTGAAGGTTGGAATGAAAAAATTGGTAGTGATAGAACTTGTATTTATAGAATCGCTAAAAAAAGTACCGTTTGAACCAACAGCGCTTGCCAATAAAACGGTTCCAACCCAAGTATGTTGGTTGGTGCTATTAACTGAATAGGTATAAGTGCCAGTCAGTGAAATTTTCCTAAATATTTTTATTCTACCGCCACTACCAGTAGCAGCATATTTGTTTCCCGCCTTTCCGCCATTTGCACTTAAGGTAGCTCCTTGCAAATTTAGATAAGCTCCAAATATTAGGATACCACCACCAGCACCTCCGCCGCCGGCCGACCCTGCATCGCTAGCACATTGGCCATCAGTTGCATTCATATTTATAATACCATTTACTATAATGTCCTTGGCATATAACATTATTGCACCTCCGCCATTGCCTGCGCCATCATTTCCAGAATTTCCAGTGGTGCCTGTTGAGCCGCTAGAGCCTGGTTGAATATCAAAACCATTATTGGTGCCATAAGCTAAAGCTCCTGTTCTATTACAACTGGTGGCACCTGCGCCGGGCGTGCAACCTGCATTTCCTCCGTAGCTTCCACCGCCTCCATTATTGCATGGTGTTCCAACTAATCCTCCTCCAGGGCCAGTGCCAGTAGCGCAGCTAAAGTTTTTATAACCAGCATATCCTTTTCCTACACCATTTATATTGCCTTTGATTACAATTTTATCTGCATATACTTCCAAATTAATCCATTGCTTTACATACAATGTTGCACCTGCTTTTACCTCAAACCAATCATAAAATTTTGGTCCAGTTAATGAATCAATGCCACTGTTTAAAACATACCTGCTTGGGAAAGTGGCCGCTAAATTCGACATGGAGCTAATATTTCCCCCGCCATAAAACACTTTAAAATTCAATGAACCTAATGGAGGTATGTTTGGTAAGCGAACCCAAATAATGGTGTTGGCTGTGTTGAGGGTAGTGCTATCAATCCAAAAATCATATAAACTACAACAGCTTTGTCCAACTCTAATATCTGCACCATTGCTCAGCATTTGGCCTGCAGCAATAGGTATTTGCGTATTTAAAATGAACCTATAACTGTGTACACCAGTATTGCCAGCGTTTGTGTTACTAATAAAAAAATTAGCTGAATTCTGGCTAAAATTGCCACATTGCGCGAATAAATTTCCGGAAAATAACAAAATGGTGATAGCAAGGATTAGTTTTTTCATAGGCATTAAAAATCCAAAACTATTAAAAAAAAAGTAAATTAAATACTTCTGGTACAATTATCGGAAAACCCCGAATCTTAAGTGAAATTTAATAATCTTTTAAGAAGGTTAATTAAAAAACTTAGTTTTCCTAACTCAACAAAACCTTCCAGGCATCAGTTACTTTGCCTTCGTGCAACAGGCGTTGGGCTAGTTTGTGCAGGAGTTCTTGCTTTTCAATTTTTGAGATATCGCGGTTGAGGATGGCAAATAATTCTTTGTTCATGTGGGCGAAAATGGCAATGCTATTTGCATCAGGTAGCTGCTCTACATTGGAGAAAAATGGATTCCAGAATTATACCTTTTCTTTACAAATAGCCTTCCAAAAGATCTTCAATTTCTTTGTCTGAAATTGTATCTTTTTCTCCTTTATTAAAGATGGAAAGCAAGTAAACCGTTTCATCAATAATTTTTACAAAAGATATTACTCTTGCACCACCCGATTTTCCTTTGTTTTTTGAGGCAATGGCTAGACGTATTTTATATACATCATTGCCTAATGGGGTTCCTGTAGTGGGGTTTTCGGCAAGTTCTTTGCCAAGTTCTGCAATTTCTGAACGAAGCGAGGGTTATTTCTTAATTAGTTTTTTTGCTTCTTTTATAAAATTGTCGGTAAGTTCAATTTTATAAATCATTTAAAAAATCATTTAAAGAGGTGGTTTTTAATTTTCCTTTTTTAATGAGTTGCATTTCCTTGAAACCCTTTTTTAAATTACTCACAATCTCATCTTTCGAGGGTTCATCATCTGTTTTGATTTTTTTTACGTAATGCAGATTTTTAGCCAATTCTAAAAAATGGCTGTATTCCTTGTCAGTAGTGTATATAGTTACGTGTCTCATTCTATTTTTAAGATTGAATATTTAATTTATTAAATATTTGAAAACTATGGTTTGGCATCCTAACACATTGTTGGGTATGTATAAAATTCCTAATCATTTTAGCTTACAACAAAATTACAAAATTAAACCAAATAACATGGGCTAAAATTACTTTATAAACCAATGCTAACTCAACAAAACCTTCCAGGCTTCAGTTACTTTGCCTTCGTGCAATAGGCGTTGGGCTAGTTTGTGAAGGAGTTCTTGCTTTTCAATTTTCGAGATATCGCGGTTGAGGATGGCAAACAACTCTTTGTTCATGTGCGCAAAAATGGCAATGCTATCGGCATCTGGTAGCTGCTCTACGTTGGCCAACATGCCTAGGTTGTTTCCGGTTAGTTGATTGCTATTGCGAATGGCTGCTGGCAATTGATCAAAGCCTATTCCCAAATTTTTGGCGGGCTTGGCCACTTCAAATAAAGCATTTCCATTGGCTCTTACATACCAATCGCTTCCCAAGCGGCCCACCAAATCAATTTTATTTTGGTCAATTTTGCCATCTGCCGTAAGCACATCTGCCGAAATATGCATGAGCAACATTTCTGCTATAATGAGGTTGCCTGCTCCGCCTTCTTTGCCTGTTTCTATAATGTCTACCACCTTGCATTCAAATTGCACCGGACTCTCCATTACCCTAAATGGTTTTACTTTTTCGGAGGCAATAGGAGTGAAGCCTGCTTTTTCGAACTCGCTCACATTTTTAGGATACTCGCAACTGGCCAAACTCATTTGTTGAACCATGGCATAATTCACCACATTGATCACCACTTCTTTGGTGGC
>JBILJL010000068.1:0-9347 GCA_044377255.1 Bacteroidia bacterium | reverse complement strand
AAGGAAGGCTGGAATGGAAAAGATTTTAACAATGGTAAAGATTGTCAGCAAGATGCTTATATCTACCAAGTAAATGCAACCAGTTTCAACGGCAAGAAATATACTTATAGTGGTTCGGTTACCTTATTGAGGTAGAACATACTTAACTAAAACAAAAAAGCTTGTCTCGAGATTTCGGGACAAGCTTTTTTTTGTTAGTTTTTACTATAAAGAAACAAAGGAACTATTTTTTCTGCCACCTTTTGGGCGCCGAAGCCATCCTCGAACACCGAAGCCTTGGCATAGATGGTTGGGGCGAAGGTGTCAAGGCGCGGAGGCACCAAGTTTCTTTTTAATGTTTTATAGACGGGAAAGATTATAAAAAAGGTACTTATAACTTTTACTTATAGCAGATTACTTAGTACCTACAAGCACAATGGCTTCTTCTTCTTTGATTTTGGCGTAGCCGCCCCAAACGTTTTTAACATTGATGAAACCTTCTTTTTTGAGGAGGCTGGCGGCAATCATACTTCTGTATCCTCCTGCGCAATGTACCAAAATTTCGGCGGCTTTGTCTAGCTCTTCCATTCTGTTTGGTATTTCGGATAGTTGCATTGGGGTTGCATTTAAAACATGTCCGCTATCAAATTCACTTGGTTTACGAACATCTAATATGGTGGCTTTAGGGTTGTGTTTGCTGTCTAAGGCAAATTCTTCAGCCGAAATAGAAACTACCATGTCGTATTTTTCACCAGCATTGATCCATGCATCCATACCGCCATTTAATACACCAAGTATGTTATCGAATCCAACGCGAGATAACCTTTGCACCGATTCTTCTTCGGTACCTGGTTTGCAAACTACAACAATTGGTTGGTGCAAGTCTATGATAGTGGCAGCCCAAATGGCGTATTGGCCGTTGAGTCCAAAGTTTAGCGCACCGGGTATAAAGCCTAATTCAAAAAAGTCTGGAAACCTTGAATCAATAATAGTGGCATTTTTGGTTCGAACCAAATCTTTGAAAGTATTAATATTTAGTGGTGTAAGGCCATTTTTAAGCAGCTCATCATAATTGATATAACCTTGCTGGTTTAGCTTGGCGTCTTTAAAGAAATAGTCTGGCGCGGGACTAATACCTTCTGTAACTGCAAGAATAAAATCTTGCTCCGACATTGGTTGCAAAGCATAATTGTTTTGTTTTTGCTCGCCAATGGTACTAAAAGTTTCTTTGCCAATATTTTTGCCACAAGCAGAACCAGCGCCATGTGCAGGGTAAACAATTACATCGTCTGCCAATGCGGTTAGTTTTTTGAGAGAATGATACATCATTCCCGCAAGTGCTTCTTTGGTTAATATGCCATCCAATAAATCTGGTCGGCCAACATCGCCTACAAACAAAGTATCACCGGTAAAAACACAATAATCTTTGTTGTTTTTATCTTTAACTAAAAAGCTACTACTTTCTAGTGTATGGCCTGGTGTGTGTAATACAGTGATGTTAATTTCTCCTAAGGCAAATTTTTCATTATCGGTAGCAACATGCACCGAAAAACTGGTTTGGGTTGTTGGTCCATATATAATTTGAGCACCAGTTTTAGCGGCAAGGTCAATGTGTCCGCTCACAAAATCTGCATGGAAATGTGTTTCAAAAATGTACTTTATTTTTGAGCCAGAAGCGTTGGCCTTATCTATATAAGTTTGGTAATCTCTTATTGGATCAATAATAGCTACTTCATTATTGCTCTCTATATAATATGCAGCTTGTGCCAAACAGCTGGTATAAATTTGTTCTATGATCATGGTTCAAAAATAACTAATATTGGTGGTATTAGTTTGGTTTTTTGTTTTTGGGAGTGGATCCTACAAAGTCTTTGAGGTAATATGGTTCAAAGTAGGCTAGGTTCAAGAAATCTGATTTTTGAAAAGCTTGTTCGGCAAGGGAGGCTAATCCAGCGGCGCCACAATGAAAGTTGGGGATGATATTTATGTTGGGATGGTTTAAAAATTGGATGCATTTATTGGCACCATTTCCAAAAAGATATAAGGGTGATTTATCGGCTAAATCTGCAAATGAATTTTCATCTAGAATATTGGCATGTATGGGTTCAAGTTCTGTTAAATTGATATCATAAACGGCCGTATAAACTTCCATTCTGCGCGCGTCAATCATTGGCACTAGCAAGCCTTCTTTTTTTTCGGTTTGAACCAAAAAGCGATTAGCTAAACTTTTTAGACTGGTAATACCGATAATGGGAATGTTTAAAGCAAAAGCAAAACCTTTGGCCGCTGAAACACCCACTCTGAGGCCGGTGTAACTTCCGGGGCCAATACTTATGGCAATCGCATTTAATTGGTTCAAACCGAAACCATTTTCTTGCATTAGATTTTGCACCATGGCGTGTAATTGAGAAGCATGGGCGTTTCCATCAAGGTTGTTGTGTTCAGCCAAACAAATTCCATCTTTAATGATTGCTACTGAACATACCTCTGTTGCCGTTTCTATTCCTAAAATTAGTGCCATTGGGTTTCAAAAATAAGGAATCTACCTCATTTTTTGTTTTACTACTGAACTGCTTGATTCATAAGGCTCGCCATAATTTTGACAAACTTGTTAGCGATTGGAAGTAAAAAAAACGTAAATTAGCACTCCTTAAAATGACAAAACGCTGGCGATCAAAATTAGAACCCGATAAGAATGTAGTGGAAGAACTTTCCAAGGCAATCAATCTTAACAAAGTGCTTACCAGTATTTTGGTGCAGAGGGGTATTGATTCTTTTGACCTAGCCAAGAAGTTTTTTAGACCACAGTTAAGCGACCTACATTCTCCTTTATTGATGAAGGGAATGGATAAGGCGCTGGAGCGCATAGATTTTGCCATTGCAAACAACCAAAAAATACTGGTGTATGGCGATTATGATGTGGATGGTACCACGGCAGTTGCAACGGTTTATTGCTTTTTTAAAGACCGTTATTCGCTATTAGATTTTTATATTCCAGATAGGTATACGGAAGGGTATGGCATTAGTTTTATGAGTATTGATTGGGCTTCGAACAATGGTTTTTCTTTGATCATTGCCCTAGATTGTGGCATTAAATCGGTAGATAAAATAGCTTATGCCAATAGCAAGAATGTAGATTTTATTATTTGTGATCACCATTTGCCTGGCGATGAAATTCCAGCTGCGGTGGCCGTTTTGAACCCAAAGCAAAAAGATTGTACTTATCCGTTTAAGGAACTTTCTGGCGCGGGTATTGGGTATAAATTAATTCAAGGTTTTGCAGAAAAGCATGAAATACCTTCCAAAGAAGTTGAGAAATTCTTGGACCTTGGTGCAGTAAGTGTAGCCAGTGATTTGGTACCGATCTTGGATGAAAACAGGATATTGGCATTTCATGGTTTAAAGAAATTAAAGGCTGATCCAAACAATGGTTTGAAAGCCTTATTGGAGGCTTACCCTGATAAACCTGAATTTGGTGTAAACGATATTGTGTTTTTTATTGGTCCGAGGATAAATGCTGCAGGTAGAATTGCGGATGCCAAAGATTCTGTGCGTTTAATGACGGCAGATACCATGGAGGATGCAAAGAAAATTGCCTCTCAGGTAAACCAACACAACAATGATAGAAGGGGTTTCGACCAAAGTATAACAGAGCATGCTTTTGAGTTAATTGAAAAGGATGCCGATTTTATCAATAGAAAAAGCACCATTTTATTTCACAGTGAGTGGCATAAGGGTGTAATTGGAATAGTAGCTAGCAGGCTCATTGAAAAGTTTTATAGACCAACCATTATTTTAACAGAAAGCAATGGCATGGCTACTGGCAGTGCGCGTTCTGTAGAGGGTTTTGATTTGTACAGCGCCATTGAAGAATGTAGTGAATTATTGGATCAATATGGCGGACATACACATGCAGCGGGCTTAACTTTAAAACTAGAAAACCTTCCTTTATTTATTGAGAAGTTTGAAACAGTAGTAGCAAAAAATATCTTGGTGGGTAGTCTTACCCCAGAAATAGAGTACGACATGGAGATTCCATTGCGCACCATCACACCAAAATTTTATTCCGTATTGAAGCAGTTTTCGCCATTTGGTCCTGGTAACCTGAATCCAATATTTATGGGTAAGAATGTGTGGGATGTGGGTGATGCAACCATAGTTGGAAACAATCATTTAAAATTGAGTTTAACCCAAGAGGAAGGCGGTAGGGTATTTAAGGCCATAGGTTTTGGCTTGGGTGAGCACTACGAACGCGTTTCGCAAGGGGTGAGTTTTGATATTTGCTTCACCATTGAGGAGAATCATTTCAACGGGCACGTGAATCTTCAGCTCAATATTAAAGACATACTCTTTAGGTAAGTTTTTTTGTCACCTTTCGGGCGCCGTAGCTTTTGGCGAAGGTGTCAAGGCTCCAAGCCACGGAGTTTTTTTGTTCACCTCAGAAAGAGTTATTTCATCTCGCAATGAACTATTTGTATTTTTAAATTAATAGCCTAAGAACACACAAAGAAATTAATACTGAGAACAAGTTAATTTTTATAAATAAAAGCCTGAAAGGCTTCAATAATAATAGCCCCGCATAAAATGCGGGGTTAATAAAAATAGCGAATTTTCTGCAAGCCTGAAGGGCTTGAATACAATTGCAAGGAGAAATTAAACTACAAGAATAATTATGAGATTTTTGAAAATGCAGGCTTGAATTAAGTTGCAAATAGGTATAAGAAAAATTTCCATGTTAATAATGCATTCAACCCATTCTGGGTTGGATGATGAACATCTGTCAATCTTTACCCCGCATTTCATGCGGGGCTATTGTAGTTAAAGCCTTTCAGGCTTTGTGCTAATAATTATCTTTTCCTTAGAAAAATCAGTGTCTTTAAGCCTTGAAACCTAAGCTAACTGCTTGTGCCAAGGCTTCGGTGTTCGAGGAAGGCTTCGGCGCCCAAAAGGTGGCAAAAAAACTATGATAATAAAGAACTCCAATTTATTTCTTTAGCAAGGATTTCGCGGAGTTGGGTGATGGCTATTCGTTCTTGGACCATGGTATCGCGGTAGCGGATGGTGATGGTTTGGTCTTCGAGGGTTTGGTGATCTATGGTTACACAAAATGGTGTACCAAGCGCATCTTGTCTCCGGTAGCGCTTGCCAATGGCATCTTTTTCTTCATAAAAACAGTTATAGTCTGTTTTTAAATCGTTCATTATTTTTTTACCTACTTCTGGTAAACCATCCTTTTTGAGTAATGGTAAAATGGCCACTTTATAAGGTGCCAAAATTGGTGGTAGGTTCAACACTACACGTGTATCTTTTTTATCTCCGTCACCTACTTCTTCCTCTTTATAAGCCGCACACAATGTGGCTAAGAATAATCGGTCGAGACCAATAGATGTTTCAATTACATAAGGAATATAATTGCCATAAGCTTTGCCATTTTCATCTAAATCGGCATCAAAGTATTGGAGTTTCTTGCCAGATAATTCTTGGTGGTTGCGCAAGTCGAAATCGGTACGCGAGTGTATGCCTTCCATTTCCTTGAAACCAAAAGGATAATCAAACTCTATATCAACTGCGGCATCTGCATAATGTGCCAATTTCACATGGTCGTGAAAGCGGTATTTGTCTGACCCAAAGCCCAGTTTTTGGTGCCAATTCATGCGCATATTTTTCCAATGTTCGTACCATTCTTTTTGGGTGCCAGGACGAATGAAAAATTGCATTTCCATTTGTTCAAATTCGCGCATGCGCATGATAAATTGGCGGGCAATGATTTCGTTGCGGAATGCTTTTCCTGTTTGAGCAATGCCAAAAGGGATTTTCATTCTGCCTGTTTTTTGAACATTTAAAAAGTTAACAAAAATGCCTTGAGCGGTTTCTGGTCTGAGGTAAACTTTATCGGCACCTTCGGCCATAGCACCCATTTCTGTAGAGAACATGAGGTTAAACTGACGCACATCTGTCCAGTTGCGGGTACCGCTAATTGGGCAAACAATTTCGTGTTGTTCAATTAAGGCTTTTAGCTGAACCAAATCATTGTCTAATAAGGCTTGATCCATTGCTGATTGCAATTCATCTGCCTTAATGGTTTTGCCGTCTTTTTGGTATCGGGCAATTTTATCTTCAAGTAGGTTATCTGCTCGGTAGCGTTTTTTAGAATCCTTGTTGTCGATCATGGGATCAGAAAACCCATCGATATGCCCACTGGCTTTCCAGATTTTTGGGTGCATAAAAATGGCGGAGTCGAGGCCCACAATGTTTTCATTCATTTGCACCATGGCTTTCCACCAGTATTGGCGAAGGTTGTTTTTTAATTCAACCCCATTTTGGCCATAATCATAAACGGCAGCAAGGCCATCATAGATTTCGCTACTCGGAAAAACAAAGCCATATTCTTTGGCATGTGACACAACCTTCTTAAAAACTTCTTCGCTCATTTCTTCTTTGAACAGGTAAAAATAAATGCCACGAAGGCACTAAGACATGAAGAAGTTTTATATTAATTTATAAAAACTTGGTGTCTTGGTGCCTTCGTGGCAAAAAAATATAAAATTATTAGTGCACTAACTCTTTGTAGGCGTCGGCTTTTAGTAAACCAGCTATTTCTGCGGCGTTTGCTACGCTGCATTTAATCATCCAGCCTTCGCCGTATGCATCTGAGTTTACTAATTCTGGTGAGCCATCAAGTGCAGAATTTATTTCTAACACTTCGCCAGTGATAGGCATAAACAAATCACTCACTGTTTTAACAGCTTCAACTGTTCCAAAAACTTCATGTTGGGCAACAGATTTTCCTTTGCTCGGAATATCAACATAAACGATATCACCTAATTCGTGTTGTGCAAAATCAGTGATTCCAATGTAGGCTACATCGCCTTCAACACGCACCCATTCGTGGTCTTTGGTGTACAATAAATTTTCAGGAAAATTCATAATTTTTATTTTTTAATTCTCCGCTAAAATAAGGATTGGCCATCAAATAAAAAATGATAAATAAAATTGGTTTCTTTAAGGAAATTAATTGCACAGTTTATAATCAAGAATTAAAACTTCTGCAGAAAGGTTGAGTTTTTTTGTTAGCTTCCTAATCATTTCAACTGTAAGTTTTCTTTTTCTATTTAAAATTTCAGAAACCCTGCTTTTCCCACCAATTGCATCAACTAAGTCAACTTGTTTTAATTGCAATTCTTGCATTCTTATTTTGATAGCTTCAATTGGATCTGGTGCTTCAATTGGGTGATACTTGCTTTCGTATTCACTGATTAAAAGCGCCAAGATATCAGCATCTTCACTTTCTTTTGTGCCAATTTTAGCATCAAATAAATCATCTAGCTTTATTAGAGATAATTTGTAATCTTCTTCTGTTTTTATCAGTCTGATTTTCATAATATTTTGAGGTTAAATTGAATTTGCATCGATTTTATCATATTCAGCATGGGTGCCAATAAATCTAATGAACAGCCATTGTTTTTCGAAATTGAACTTGGCTATTAACCTATAGGAGTTACCTCTTATGTTAAAAACGATTCTGCTATTTTTTAAAATACTTGCGCTTGCGTATGATAACTTCACATCTGCAGGAGATTTCCAATCAGAATTCATGGCTGTTTCGTACCAAGTTTTTAAAAACTGCTCCGAATCTGGGTATTGAATCCAAAATTGCCTCAGTGTACTTTTTGCAAATATCCTTTCCATTTCAGAAAATAACCTTACAAAGGTAGAAAAAATTCGCAATTTGGGAACAATTATTTTTTCTCTCTAAAATATTCCAGCACAGAAATGGGTAAAAGGAGGCAAGTTAGGGCGTAAATGGTGTCTTCAATGGGGATGGTATAGAGTCTAATTCCAATTATTTCATTTGGGTTGTAAAGTACAACTGGCGAGGGAGTGGCTGCTCCGGTGAGAATTCCGTTGATAATAAAAAAGGGAATGAGGTGAATAAAATAGGCAAACCAGAAATAACCCATGTATTTTCCTTTGATCCAAAATTGTTGGGCCAAAAGAATCAGCAGCGCCAAGGAGTAATTTACAACGGTATAGGTTCGATCCGAAAAAAATAGAATATTAAGTAAACACCACGCAATAAAAAAGTAATTGATGCTGCGCACTTTTGGCTGCCACCAGGCATCGGAAAGATAGGCTTTGAGGCAGGCATAAATAAAAATACTGGCGTAAGGAACCACTATAAAAAAGGCCCATTCTTCGAGCGGTAATTCAAGAATTCTGCTTGGCCAAACGTAGCTTGGATTAAAGCTCCAAACACCGGTTTTAGTGAACCACGAATCCCATAGCACAAAAAGGATTAGGTTCAAACCGATACCTAAAAAAAGGGACGGCCACCAACGGTAGAATGCTACTTTTTTATCGAAGCTTAAAAGCAACGGACCAACAAAAGAGAGGAGCATAAGCCAAGCGTATAAACTCATTTGCTCGTATTTGGATCACGCCAATATTTTAGCGGAACAATGAGCATTCCAAAGTTTTCGCCTTGGTATTTTCCAAGGTGTTTGTGGTGTATTTTATGTGCCCTTCGAATGGCGCGCACATAATGATTATTTGTGTGCGTAAAGAGTTTAAATCGCTGGTGAATAATGATTTCATGTATCACAAAATAGGCAAACCCATACAACGAAATTCCAATGCCAATATAAAGCCTAAAATCAGCAAACATGAGCCCTGTAATATAGCAATAGGCGCTCGGTATAGCAAAAATAAGAAAGAAGGCGTCGTTTTTTTCGAAGAAACCAGGCTCTACTTGGTGGTGGTCTTTGTGTAAGTACCACAAAAAACCATGCATCACAAATTTATGGGTGAACCAAGCCATGAATTCCATGAATAGGAAAGTAGCGATTATAATTAATATGTTTAGTAGCATTATTCGATAAATTTTTAAATGCTTAAATTTAAGAAGGCAAAGAAAGCAAATTGAGCCATATAAACACGCCAACCCATTGGATTGTTTTTGAGCAAACCACCTTTGAGTATCCAATAGCAAAAGGCAAATCCAAAGAAAAACCAGGCTGTGTAGTTTTGAATGGGAATATGGTTGTTTTGCCAAGTCCAAAAATCCAGTTTTGGTGCAAGCGGTTCTATGAGCATATCTAAAAGTACCATAAATAATGCGGCAAATAGGGCGCCAAAAATTTCGTGTATTTTCTGTTTGAACCTAAGGGCAATGGTTTGAACCAACTGAAGGCTGCTGTATGCAACGATTATCCAATTGAGTCCGATTATTACTGGTGTTTGATTGAGTTTAAAGCCAAGGGCAGATCCATATTGGTAATTGCCAAAAATAAGTCCGGTTGTAACGCCTATCATTTCTAAGAACCAGGCACCTACAAAAACGAATAGTAGGTTGATAAAAAACAATAAGT
>JBILJL010000067.1:0-9376 GCA_044377255.1 Bacteroidia bacterium | reverse complement strand
GTACCAATGAATTTGAACCTTTCTTAAAATCTCCTACACCAATTATCACACCGGGGTTTACAATGATTACCTCTAAACCTTCCTCCGAGCCACGCCATACCTCTAATTCGGCCTTGTACTTGCTAATGGCATAATTACTGTTAAGCGCGCTGGTTTCCCATTTGCTGTGTTCATCCATGGTACTGCCACTTTTGGTTCTACCCAAAGATGCTATTGAACTTACATAACAGAGGTTTTTTACCCCATTTAATAAGCATAAATTAACCACATTGGCCGTGCCCACTGTATTTACTTCCATCAACAAATTCCTATCGGAGGCTTCAAAAGAAACCAAAGCCGCGCAATGGTAAACCCAGCCTACACCCATAATGGCTTCTGCCAAGGTGTCTAATTCTAATACATCGGTTTGAACCCAAACTAAGTTTTTAGCAAGCGCTAATTGCTGTGTAGGCTCTGGAAAATAATGTTGAAACACCAGGTTGAACTCCTTGGTATCAGAAGTATTTCGCCTACAAGCTCGCACAATTTGCCCATCTGCCAAAAGCCTGCAAACCAAATGTGAACCTAAAAAACCTGTTGCGCCAGTTACGAGTACCAAGTGTGGAAATGTGTATTAGTTGGACCGCTAAATTAAGCAGATTTATTTGATATTTACCAACACACATGATCAACGATTACATACACCCACTTTCTGCAAGTCAAATAAGGTCGTACAACCAAGGAATTAGCAGTAAAACACTCTTCCATTCTACTCATTTTAATGATGGAAAACTTCCAGATATTACTGGCTTCGACCTAGTAATTTTAGGCGTAAAAGAAGATAGGTTCAGACCGGAATTTGAGGGCTGTGCTTTGGCGCCAGATGAGGTGCGCAAAGAATTATATAACCTTGTAAAACCCCGCAACGATATTCGTATTTTAGATTTAGGAAACATTGAAGCCGGTAGTGGGGTTAATGATAGCCATTTTGCGCTCCGTCAAACATTGGCAGAACTCAATAAAGCCAAAATTTTATCGGTGGTTATTGGTGGCAGTCAAGATTTAATTGCGGCTCATTACGCCAGTTTTCAGGGTATTACGCCCAATATGCAATTGGTTTTGGTTGATGCCAAAATGGAGATGCAAGTTTTTGATGAACCCACAAAAAATAATTACCTACCTCGTATCATTGCGCATGAGCCAGAGTTTTTATTCAACATCACACAAGCAGCTTATCAAGGACATTTTGTTGAACCCGAAACTTATGATGCCTTTGAACGCATGAATTTCGACATGTTGAGGTTGGGCAGTTTACGAGGCAACATGCAAGAAATAGAGCCATATTGCCGCAATGCAAATATGTTGGCCATGAGCATGCAAGCCATCAAAGCATCAGATGCACCTGGGCAACTTAAGCCTTCACCTAATGGCATCAGTGGCGAAGAAGCTTGCCAAATCAGTAGATACGCCGGCCTAAGCAACGATTTAATGAGTGTAGGATTTTATGATTTAAATCCAACACAAGATAAAAACAATGTTACAAGTGGCTTAATGGCACAAATGATTTGGTATTTTATAGAAGGTTATACAAACAGGAGAAACGATTACCCAGTTGCAGAAAGTAAAGACTATTTAATTTACCACACCACCAATAAAAACATGAACCATGAGCTCACTTTTTACAAAAGTGTGCTCAGCAACCGTTGGTGGATGGAAGTTCCATACCCGCATGAACGCAGCAAACACGAAGGCAAATTCATTGTTCCATGCAGCTACAAAGATTACCAAACTGCCCAAAACGACGAAATCCCTGATAGGTGGATGAAGACATTTCAGAAGTTGTAAGCCAAATTTAGCTGTCTAAAACTAATAGCGTTTTGGCGAGTAGATTTTAGCCAATTCTCTCCCTATAAAAAATAAAAGCAATGCCAATGCTAATAAAAGCAATGGAAAAAATATACTTACAGTAGAAATTGCCAAAACAAACAAAAGAAATATTAGTAAAATAGTTGCAGCTGCACCTAGAATAATGGCAATAATTTGTACCTCTTCGTCTTGGTGATCGATGTCGAGTTTGAAACTTACAATTCCAGCACCCAGTAAAGCTGGCCCTGCAAATAACATAAAAAGGGAAATCGGGGAAGAATTTATAAATATTAAAAGACTTGTTAAAGTAAGGAACATTAATACCAAACTCAGATTTCTTCTATATTTTAAACCTAATATCTCCCTACCATCAGCCGAATTCCTAAATGCCTTTTTCCTTTCAATTAATTCCTTATTTTCAATCCTATGCCTTTTTACAAGATTGAATATAATTAGAAATATACCAAAAAGCCCCATAAGTAAAGCCAATAAAAAACCTACCTCAAGACCAATAAAAAATGAAAGAACCAAAAGCGCAATGCCAGCAAACAAAGTAAGATTGCTGTATTTAACACTTGATTCATTCTTTGAAAATTTCTGCTTTATACTTTTATACTCCTTTCTAAATTCAGTAGCAACAGAATCTCTTTTATGTTGCTTGTTGCCAAACTCTAATTTAACTATTGGCAAAAAAGGTAAAATATTATGTACGCCTTCACCCGCAGTTATTTCTCCTCTCTCAACTCTCTCTTCTCCCTCTCTTTCTCCTTCTTTATCCTTAGGCTCAGGTTTAGCCTTTACAATTTCTTGCTTATTAACCTTAACCTTACTTCTATAGGCATATTGCTTTTGGCATCCCAAAATGAAAATGCCAAACCAAAGAATAATCAAAAAATTATATTTTAGTCTCAAATCATTTCAATTTTACATACTCATCTCTTAAAATCCAAACTGGTATTCAATAAATTTTCTACTACAATATATTTACTACCCTCAATAATGCCGTATTGCTTCCATTAGACACAAACCTTATCTTGCCGCTGTGAATCTGCCAACTATTTCTGCCAAGCAATTTTGGATAGCTGCTATCATTTTGCACCTATTGGGCTTCTTGCAAGCTTGGCATACGGGTAGCATTTATTTGGTTGATTCTATTGATTACTTATCTCAAGCTGAAAATATTCAACTTCATGGAAGTTTATATGCTGCGCCTTGGCAAGGTCCAATAAAACCAGATTACTACAGCTTTCGCCCTCCCGTATATGGTTTTTTACTATACTGCATCAAAGCATTGGTTCAAACCGATTATGCTATTTTATTTTTGCAATTACTCATTAGTTTAAGCACCATTTGGGGCGTACTAAAATTTGCCAAAGAACTTGGTCTGAACCAAAATACAACAAGACTCACACTCCTCCTCACACTGATACTCTATCCTTCACAAATAATCCATTGCAATTTTGTGATGAGCGATATTTTGTTCCAAAGCTTGCTGTTTTGGGCCTTCTATTTTACCTATAATTTATGGTCTGAACCAAATGTTAAAAATAGCATTCTTGCTACGCTTTTCTTGGGGCTAGCAATGCTCACAAAGCCAGTTGCATTTCTCTTGGGTATGAGCATCGCCCTCATTTTATGCTTAGTATTTTTCAAGAAAAACTACTTCAAATATTTATTGCCATTTTTAATTCTACCGCTAATTTTTCATACCTTTTCTACTTACAATAAAAGCATTACAGGTTTTTACCATTACTCCTCTGTTACACCCATTTTTGTGCTTAAATACATGGCCAAATATACCAATGGCCAAATTCATGGAGAAGCCTATGCCGACTCAATTCAGGGGCGAATCATGGAAACTGCAAATGCGGCTAAAACATACCAAGAGCGCTATGAATATATGAACCAAAAAGGCCAAGAAATATTGTGGCAAGAACCGGCAACTTTTATTTGGTTCAACCTAAAAGGTTGGCTTGCCTTTATGCTTGATCCAGGAAGATTTGAATGGGTGCATTTCCTCAATCTTGCAGAAGGAAATTATTTGGGATTGTACCATGTTATCAATACGCAAGGTGTGGTAAATGGCATCATTCAATTTGTATCAAATGCGCCCTTAGGTTTATTGTTTATTTTGCTCATTTGTTTCATCAGTAATGTAATCATAGCCTGGGCACTTTTGCACACACTCTTCAGTAAAAATTGTCCTACGGTATTGCGCATTTGCATATTTTTGTTTGTAGCCTACATCATAGGTTCAACCGGCGTTCTGGGCCTCTCAAGGTACCGCATTGCTATTGCTCCTATATGTTGGTTGAGCCTATTTTATTTTATAACTTTTATCCATTCCAAAAGGCAGCATGTTACAAATTGAAAATCCATATGCACCTATGGAGGAAATTAAACTACCTGCTTTTGCCAACAAAGGAATATCCTTTTTTTTAAAGCGCGAAGACTTATCACATCCATTTATTTCGGGTAATAAATGGCGTAAATTAAAGTTTCATTTAATAGCTGCTTGGGAGCAAAACAAGCATACACTTGTTACCTATGGTGGCACTTATAGCAACCATTTATTGGCCACGGCAGCCGCTGGTGCAAAATATGGCTTTGCAACATTTGGCTTTGTACGTGGTGAGTTAGTTAAAAACCCCTTACTCGATTTATGTGAATTGTTTGGCATGAAATTAACTTTCGTTTCAAGAGAAGCTTATAAAAACAAAGACCAATTATTTTCTAGCAATTTTGGTTCGAACCAAAACGTGTTAAATATACCAGAAGGCGGTGGCGGATACACAGGCGAATTGGGTATGGAAGCAGTTATAGAAGATTTGCTAGTAGGACCTTGGAACCTAAAAATGGAATTAAGTAAGGAAAAGCAACATCCAGTTTTACATTTAATTACATCGGTAGGTACAGGCAGTTCGTTAAGAGGATTGCTCAATGGCATTCAAAAGCAACAACTTCCTATAAAAGCCCACGGCATTGTGGTATTAAAAGGTGCAGAGGAAATGGCAAATGATTTCTCCATGTTTGATTCAAACAATTATGAATTACATCACCAATTTCATGGCGGTGGTTATGGAAAAATTAACCAAGAAACCAAAGACTGCATAAAAGAATTTGCCTCACAAACTGGTATCTTATTAGATCCAATTTATGAGGCAAAAATGATGATTGGGATTACTACCCTAATCAACGAAAACTATTTTGAACCAGGCGCTCAAATATGTGCTTTGCACAATGGCGGCTTGGTAGGCTTATTATCTGGTAAGGTTTAAAAGCTCAGGCTCATTAACGGTTACTGGATACTTAGCGCGCAATTCTTTTACCCATGCTTCCATTAAAAATTCTTGGTAATCACTTGTAACAAGACCTTTTGCTTCTTTCAAAGTTTTTGGTTCAGCCGGTATAATTCCTAAAACGTAATAGAACTTGTTGGCATCAGGATCAGTAATATCAACTACACCTTTGGCATCCCAAAGTTTGGCACCAGTTGCATCTGTTTTTTCTGCTTTAGCGTCTTTAGCAATGATGGCATTAGGCAACTTCTTGGTCATTTTCTTAAACACATCTGCCTCCGACTTACCACTGTTAAACATTTTAATGGTAGCTACTTTTGTTTTGGCATCAAGGCAATTAAAAGTTTCGTAATGCACGCGCTCTTTCCACATATATTTGGTTTTGCGGCCATTGTAAAACTCCTCTAATCCAGCAGTATCATTAATGGCTTTACCCCAAACTTTTTTATCGGTTAAATCAAACAACAAAATACCATCGTGGTATTCTGTCATGATGTTATTAAAATCAGGATATTTGGTTTCCAAAATACTTTCTTCATAAACCAAACATTTTTCATTTGACCAAGTGGTGAAATGATTTTTGGCAACCATAACCGAATTTTCTTTTTGGTGCACATCTTGATTTGCCTCTAAGTACTGGCCAAAATCAACAGCAGTGTATGTTTTATTGCCAATGGTAAACAATGGCTTTTTGCCCATTTTCTTTTCATCAAAAACCCAAGTAGCTTTGATAAAATTGGTATCTAATTTTGCAGTAAATTCATTTAAATTGGCAGTATATTCCTTGTAATTATTTTCTTTTTTAACACGCACAATCACAGCTGTTTTAGAGCCTTCTGAGCGCACATCGCGTGTTACTTTGTTTTTAATTACATCTTGCACATCCTTGTATTCGCCAAGCGGACGGTATTCTACAAACTTCACCATGTGCCAACCATAATCTGTCATAAATGGCTTAGAAACTTCATTGGGTTTCAAAGAAAAACAAACATCTTTAAACTCATCAGGGTAACCACTTAAGCTGGCAATCCAATTCATCATTCCTTTGTTTGCTTTGCTGGCATCGTCTTGAGAATATTTCTCTACCAAAGTATCAAAGCTAGTTCCTGCTTGAAATTCTTTATAGGCTGCATTCATTCTCTCACCAGCATTGCTGATTGTTTCAGAGTTTGAACCACCACCAGTTCTCACCATAATGTGTTGAACCTTTACCTCACCTCGTGCTGGCCTGCCATCATTTACACGCATGATGTGGTAACCAAATTGGGTACGGAACGGGGCGCTGGTTTGACCTTTATCTGTTTTGTAAGCAACATTCTCAAAAGGGTAAACCATCTGAAAAACGGTAAACCAGCCTAATTTGCCATAATTCTTTTTGGCCGATGGGTCATCAGAATATTTAAGTGCCAAGCTATCAAAACTCTCACCTTTTAAAATGCGTTTGCGCAGATCAGAAATCTTGTTAAAAGCTGCTAAGGTATCTTTTGGCGAAGCATTTGGCTCCACATTGATTAAAATATGGCTGGCATTTACCTCTAACTTCATGCGCTCGTAAGCTTCTTGCATTAAACCTTCGGTTACTTTCTTGTCATTTAAATAAGGAGCAGCCAATTGTTTGCGGTATCCTGCCAATTCTGAGTTAAACGCAGGATTGGTATCTAAGCTCATGGTAATTGCCTCCTTAACTTTCAACTTAAAGTTAACATATAAATCGAGGTAATCACGAATTTCCTTTTCTGTGGGTGGTGTTTTGTCTTTTCTATTCTTGTTCAACTGACGCAAAAACTCATCTTTCAAAACTGAATCGTTTCCAATGGTAAAAATAGTTGGATTTGGCTTTGCCAATTCAACGGCAACAGGCTTTTTGGCCGGAACATTTTTAGAAACTTTTTGAGCATTCACTGTAAATGCACCTAAACAACCTAAAAAACCTAGCAATAATGCGGTTTTCTTCATAAAATAATATTTTTAAAGTATGCAAAAATAAGAATTTGACGCACCCATACAAATAAACAAATGGTCTAACGCAAATTTTAATGAATAATTACCTTAATCTGGCAATTCCAAATGGTATAATAAAGGTTTAGCAGGACTAGCATCTGTTTCTAAACTGGCAATTTGTAGGTTCAAAAAGTAGGTGCCATCTGCAATTGAATTGGGAACATAAACCATTTCGCTTATGGTAGCCTCAGTTCTGGGAGCATTTGGGTATTGCCAAAAAGCTTTGTGAGCTAGCATGGCGCCTGCATCTTCCTCTGGATCCACACTTGGCAAATCAATTAACAAATGATGAATGCCTTTATTGGCAATAAGCGTGGCCAATTTTGGCTCAATGTAAGTTGGGTTTTGCCCAGAATAGGTTTGAACCAATTTGGCCTCTGTATTTGGCAAAGTTCTAATAATCAATGCCTCAATGCCAGTAATTAATTGCTCCTCCACCCCATTTGCCAGTACAACCCTATTGCCATCGGCAAGTTGAACTGGCTCAAGTGTAATTACCTGCGCCACAAAATGAAATTGCTTCAAGCTTTGGTTGATGCTAATTCGCTCTTTGGTAATATGTCCTATACACTCGGTATGAGTGCCATTTCCATGCGCATTGATAAACAGGTTTTCGCAATTAGCACCACTACCCAAAGCCACCGAGCCAATAAAATCTCCAACTTGTATGGGTTCGAACCGAGGATTTGGAATATGAAAGGCATTTGGATTGACTGATCCGCTAACCATTGAAATAGAAATATCAACAGGTTTTGAAAAATCCACCTGAAACTTATTTTGCTGCCAATCAATAATTGCCTTCATTCTGCGTTCTTTATGGCAAATATTGTTTAAAAAACGCAAGAATTTTCATAGTATTTTATAATCATTGCAACAGCATATTACTTAAAATGAATTTTAACTCAAAATTAGGTTCAAACCATGATTTTAAACTACTAATTCCTTTTCATTTACTTTATACTCTTTCAAAAAATTTGGACAAAAATCAAAGCCATTTGGCCATTCAATTCCTCCGCCATTGTCAATTGACACTTTAGCAAAAAAAATTGGGTCAAGTAATTGTGCGCTTATCCCTTTGCCAATAAAAGGGCTAAAATCAATCACTTTTGAATCTCCGTCCTGAAAATGAATCCTAATATTCTTTTCATTCAAAACTTTTAAATCAATTATCTTATTCATTCAATATTAATTTAGGGGCTCAATTTTTTTAATTTCTTTCATTTCTGATGCCAATTTCCAGTCTTCAAGTAATTCATCTCTATGCAATGAAGCCCATTCTAAAACTAGTGCATGAGCTCTTGAAGGAAGTGAACCATTTATTACAGTTAAAGTATTTATTGCATATTCAGCCGTAGAATCCTGATAAATCGCATGGAAATGGGGAGGATTATGATCCCCAAAATACATTCTAATAATAATTCCAAAAAATCTACTAATCTCAGGCATAATTAAAACAATTCATAAAAATCACTTAACACAATCATTTATTCACCAAACGACTTATACAAAGTTATTATTTTTTTTATTTTTTGGCGAATGTTCTTACCCCATTTTAGTATAGTAAAAAATTTCGTTGAATTATAATCCTTGCACAGGCAAATAACTTATAATTCTTTTTAATTAAAAATTAGGTTCAAACCAAGATTTTATAACTCTTGCGGTGAAAAATTTATTAATCACCGCATTTTTGCAGCGAATAATTTTAAAAATGTTTCGTTAAGCTTATTGGATTTAGAAAAAATGCACGGATGAGTTCATAAATTTGGGCATCATTTAATTATATTTGAGGTTCAACAAAAGGATGAAGGCATACGAAAAAAAACGTTGGTGGAAGATCGCCATATTAATTGCAGCCATGTTTATTGGTGGCTTTTCTCTCTGGTACACCCAAACTTTGGTAAAAGAATTGGCGGTTCAAGAAGACAAAAAAATAAAACTTTGGGCCAATGCTACCAGGCAATTGGGCGCAGCTTCTGGCGAAATGGATATCAACTTTTTGCTTGATATCATCAAAGACAATGAAACCATTCCAACCATTTTGGTGGACGACAATGGCCAAATAATTAGTCATAGAAATCTTGATTCATTGAGGGCTTTAGATACTGCTTTTGTAAACGCAGAATTGGCTTTAATGAAAGAAGTTCATGAACCCATAAAAATTGAATATGATATGGTTAACCATCGTTACAACTATTTGTATTATAAAAATTCGCGCATACTCACAGCCCTTC
>JBILJL010000066.1:0-9384 GCA_044377255.1 Bacteroidia bacterium | reverse complement strand
CAATTCAAAATTACAGCCTGCCATTCATGAAGACCAAGTGAGAGTTTCAGGGAAGAAAATTGATGATTTACAAGAATTAATGGCCGAATTGAGACAACAAGATTTTGAGGTGCCTTTGCAATTTGATAATTTTAGGAGCTAACTATTCGCCAATTGTGACCATTTCCTTTGAAAAAAGCGCGTTGAGCTTGTCTATTATTTCTTCGGCCAATAGTCCCTCTTCAATTTTCCCTTCTTTTACAAAACTAATGGTTCCTTTTTCCTCACTTACTACCAAACAAACTGCGTCGGTTTGTTCTGTGATACCTATTCCAGATAAGTGTCGCAGACCATATTTATTGATAATTTGAGGATTTTCGCTCAAAGGCAACACACAATTAGCTGCCTTTATTTTTCCACCAGAAATTATTACTGCTCCATCATGTAATGGACTGGTTTTATTGAAAATTGACAATAACAGTCTCCTAGAGATAATTGAATCTAAAGCCTCCCCGCTTGCAGCGATAAATTTCATTTCCGAGGTAATTGGGAAAACAATAATGGCACCCGATTTTTGGGCTGCTAAATCTCTACAAGCCTCCAAAATTTCATCAAATGGCGTATGAAAAGTTTCTTGAATTTTCCATTTCCAAGGGAAAATATTCCACCATTTTTTTTTTTCACCTAACAAAGTACTATTGCCTATTACCAGCAAAAATTTCCTTATTTCTTGTTGAAAAACGATCAAAACAGCTATAATTCCTACTTTGGCAAATTCGCCCAAAACACCAGACATTAATGGCATTTCAAAATACCTTACCACCAACCAAAACATGTAAATGGTGATTAAACCAATGAGGATATTGAAGGCTAAACTTCCTTTTAAAAGCTTGAATAATTGAAAACATAAAAACAACACCAACAATAAATCAATAACGATGACTGGTGTAATTTTGTATGAAAGAAATTCAAATTGACTATCGAACATTTTACGATTTTAGCCTTTTTATTCCAAAAATGCCAATTTCTTTTTAACTTTTTCAGCAATTTTAACTGATAGTTAAATAGTTAAGGCCTTATAAATCATGACACATTCCATGGCCTCCTTTACATCGTGCACACGTAAAATTTTGGCCCCTTTTAATAAAGCAACCATGTGCAAGGCCGTGCTACCATTTAACGCATCCGCTGCCCCAGTACCAATAACCTTTTGAACCATTTGCTTGCGAGAAATACCCACTAGGATTGGCCATTCTAGTAGCTTTAAACTATCCAATTGATTTAATAATTTGTAGTTATGCTCTAAATTTTTTCCAAAACCAAATCCAGGATCTAAAATAATATCTTTGACCCCGAGGGCATGCAGTTCAGCAAGTTTTTTAGAAAAGTAATTTGCAACTTCTAATACAATATCATTGTAAATTGGGGCATCCTGCATGTTACTTGGCTTACCCTTTTTATGCATGAGTATATAAGGAATGTTTAATTCAGCTATTACTGAAAACATTTTTGGGTCGTCATCCCCTGCAGATACATCATTTACTATTGAAGCACCTTCCAAAACGGCTTGCCTAGCCACCTCTGAATAGAAGGTATCAATAGATAATATTGCAGCAGGAAATTGTTTTACAATTGCCTTAATAGCCGGAATTACTCTATTTAACTCTATATCAACACCAACAGTTTCCGCACCAGGTCGGGTAGATTGGCCTCCAATATCTAAAATGGTTGCACCATCTTGAAGCATTTGATTGGCTTTTTCTAGGAGATGAATAGTAGAACCCATTCTACTTTGGTCAAAAAAACTATCAGGAGTTATATTTAAGATTCCCATTACCTTTGGTTCAAGCAATGAAATAAGGCTTCCTTTACAATTTAGTGAAATTTTAGTTAATAATGCTTGCAATTGTACCTCCTCGCTTATTTTTGTAGCAGAACAAATTAAATACAATCGCCTTGATTAATCAAACTACATTCCAATACGACGAAATTATTTCTAAGTGCAAAAGCATTTTTGAAAAGAAAAACCACGATTATGGCCCAAGTTGGCGCATCATGAGAGTTTCTAGTATCATAGACCAAATTTTTATCAAGGCAACACGCATTAGAACCCTTGAAGAAAAAGGTACACAAATGATAGCAGAAGGAGTAGAATCTGAGTGGATGGGGATTATCAATTATTGTATCATGGCATTGATACAATTGAACAAAGAAGATGAAGGTAAAAATATACTTGAAAAGGATTTGGTAGAATTGTATGATAAAAATGTGGTGGATACAAAAAACCTCATGCTACAAAAAAACCACGACTATGGCGAAATTTGGAGGAGTATGTTGGTGAGTACTTTTACTGATATGTTATTGATGCGAGTTAATCGCATGCACCAAATTTTAAGCAATGATGGCAAAACATTGGCAAGTGAAGGTGTAGAAAGTAATTTAATGGATATGATTAATTACTCCGTTTTTGCCTTGATTCAAATTAACACAAAAGAAAAAAAATAAATCATTTAATATGAAGTGGATCACACAAATTAGTAGAATTCTTGTAGGAGTGCTATTTATTATTTCTGGATTAATAAAAGCAAATGATACTTTAGGTTTTAGCTATAAGCTAATAGAGTATTTTGAAATTTTTCAAATGCAATTTTTGGATAGCTATGCAGTTGCAATGAGCATGGCCATTTGCATTTTCGAAATTGTGAGTGGTGTTGCGTTACTTTTAGGAATCTATAACAAGCTTAATTCTTGGTTGCTATTGTTATTAATTACCTTTTTTACCTTGCTAACAGGTTACAGCGCAATTACGCACAAGGTTACTGATTGCGGCTGCTTTGGCGATGCTATTAAGCTTACCCCATTCACTAGCTTTATAAAAGATGTAGTTTTACTTGTTTTGATCCTGTTTATTTTCTTTGGCAACAAATATATTCAACCACTGTTTAATAAAGCAATTGTTAATATTGCCTTATCTGTTGCGTTCCTGGTTTCTTGCTTTTTTACCTTTTACACCTATATGTTTTTGCCGGTAAAAGATTTCCTCCCATATAAAATTGGCAACAACATTGAAGCACTAACTATTGTTCCGCCAGATGCAGAAAAAGATATTATAGAAATGATATTTATATATGAAAAAGGCGGACAAAATTTTGAGTTCAACGCAAACAATCTACCTGAGGATTTAGATGCCTATAATTTTGTTGACAGAAAAGATAAATTAATCAAGGAAGGATTTAAACCACCCATCCACGATTTTAAAATATTTGATGGCGCTGGTATAGAATATACGGACAGCTTGTTTGCAAATGATACGTATAAATTAGTATTGGTTCAAACCAAAATTGCGGATAGCAGAAAAGGAACCACTCAGTCTATTGCCACCTTAGCCGAAGCTTGGAAGAAAAACGGCTATGCGTTTTGGGCACTTACCTCAACCAATCTAGAAGATGCAAGCAAATATGCTATAGACAATAAATTGCCTTACATATATTATAATATGGATGCTATTCCATTGAAATCTATGGTTAGGTCGAACCCAGGAATTATGCTCATGAAAAAAAATACCATTGTAAAAAAATGGAGCTCTTATAATTTGCCAAGCTATGAGGTTGTTAAAAAATATATGAAATAGGCTTAGCACATTGGTTACAGATAGAATTTATTTAATAGGGATGCCCGGCTCTGGTAAAACCACGTTAGGAAAACAATTGGCTAAATATTTAGGTTGGGCATATATTGACTTAGATGTATTAGTTGAAGAGATGGCTGGAAATAGTATTACAAACATCTTTGCAAATAATGGAGAACTTTATTTTAGGAATTTAGAAAAGGCTGCATTGCATAAAACGTTTATTATAAACCGTGTTATTATAGCTTGTGGTGGAGGAACAATTGCATTTGAAGATAACATGAAACAAATCAATTTGCATGGCGCTAGCCTATACTTAAATGCCTCAAATAATTTTCTTTTGAGCCGAATAAAGGCATCAAAAATGCCTCGACCGATGTTTTTAGGGCTTTCTGAGAAAGAAGTTTTGTCAAAAATTATAGAATTAAGAGCCAAAAGGGATGTGTTTTTTTCTCTCGCAAACGCCCAGGTAGATATTCCACATGAAGGCGTCAAAGCATTGTTAAAAAAGGTCTCCAAGCTATTTAACTTAGCCCCAAAATAAGCAAAAACAGCAAAAACAGGCTTTTTGTTGAAAAAGTGTGAAATAAAAAAATGCTTTTTTTTTGTCTATAGTGCTGAAAGTGCTTGACATTTCAAATCTGTTTGTTAAGTTTGTTATGTAAAACCCTTAATTATTTAATTTAAATGAACAAACAAGATTTAATCGATGCAATGGCAAAAGCTGCCGGAGTAACTAAAGTGCAAGCCCAAGCTGGTTTAGATGCATTCATGAGTTCAACTCAATCTGCCTTGAAAAAAGGCGACAAAGTAATCCTAGTAGGATTTGGTACTTTCTCTGTAACTAAGCGTGCAGCAAGAAAAGGCCGTAACCCTCAAACAGGTAAGGAAATTAACATTCCGGCAAAAAAGGTTGTTAAATTTAAAGCTGGATCTGGCTTACAAGCTAAAATCAAGTAATTTAATTTTACTAAATCATAAGCCCGGTGCAATGCATCGGGCTTTTTTTTGCGATTTATTTTATTGAAAAATAGTCAGTTTCTTTACCTGGATTAGGATAAATAAACACTAATTTTCTTCAATTTCATCATCACACTTACATGCTCTTGTAAGGTGGTTTGCAGAGATAAGCCTATATAATCTGCTGCCACAGGAAATGTTTTGTGGTTGCGATCAACCAATACTGCTGTTTGAATAGCACAAGGATTCAAATGCAAAAACGGTTGCATACCATAAACCAAAGTTCTGCCCGTATTTAAAACATCATCAAAAATAATAATCGTTTTTCCTTGAACCGAAATTTGGTTGAAATCAACCTGCGTTGAAGTAAATGATGGTTTGTCTTTACTTATTTCAATTTCTAACAAGCTAATTTTAATTTTTGAAATATCATTCAATTCTTGCTGAACCAATTTTGCCACCTCAACTCCCTGACCTTTTATGGCAGCAAATACCAAATCTTTTTTATCAAAATTCTTCTCATAAATCTGATAAGCCATTCTTCTGAGAATTTTTTCAACTTGCTGGTGGTCTAAAATCTGTGTTTTCATTGCCTAAATTGGTATAAGATCACTTTTTTATCGCGAATTTTATAATATATTTTAAATTCTTGGGGCAATTTAAAGGAATTTCGGATAAACCCATTAAATTTGTTCTGAAACAGGACAAGAAAAAATATTTGTTTATAAATTTTGTAAATGAATAAAAATACATATTTTTGCGGTCCTAAATTTTGTAAATAAAATGAGAGAAGGTATTCACCCAAAAAACTATAGAAAAGTGGTTTTCAAGGACATGTCTAACGATTACATGTTCGTATGTCACAGTACAGTTGAAACCAAAGAGTCCATCAAATGGGAAGATGGCAACGATTATCCATTATTTAAATTGGATATTTCCTACAAATCTCACCCGTTTTTCACCGGACAAACCATGTTCATTGATACTGCTGGTAGAATTGATAAATTCAAAAGACGCTATCAGAAAAAAGTTGATTAATCATACAAAAAGCCCTGACCTAAAGTTGGGGCTTTTTTTTTATCTTGTTCCTGAGTAATTTAGTGGGCTCAAAGTAATACCACTTTAAGTATGCATTATTTGTTTTTTGATCCGGGAAAAACCCGAATAAACCTACTCCCCTTTACCTATACTCGCCCGGTTGCCAACCTAAGATGTGGTATTTTAACCATTGATCAAAAGTGGCAACAACATCTTGGAACAGCCACATATGGCTATTTTACACAAGAATACCTGCAACAAAAGTTCCCAAAAAATACTGGTACCCACAATATTATAATTAACGGCAGTATTTGTCCAACACCCAAATTGGTGGAGGAAATAGTTAAACTAAAGAAAAACAAAGAAGCACTTATTTGTAAGGGCGAACTCATCGCTGTATTCTTGGATGAAATCAGTGTTTCATCTTTTTCAGAAGACATTAATCTGTTACAATGCACTGAAACAGAAGAATCCAACTTTATTCAATTGAATTATTGCTATGATATCTTTTCTAAAAATGGGGATGCCATAAAATCAGATTTCGATTTCCTTACAAATGGGAGAACCTCTCAACCCATACCAGAAGGAACACAATGCTTATACCCCGAAAGAATTTTTATTGAAGAAGGTGCAAAAATTTACTTTTCCATATTAAATGCCAGCGATGGACCCATCTATATTGGCAAAAATGCTGAAATAATGGAAGGCTGCAAAATAAGAGGCCCTTTTGCCATTTGTGAAGACGCTGGTTTAAAAATGGATGCCAAAATTTATGGTGCAACAACCGTTGGTCCGCATTGCAAAGTAGGTGGAGAGGTTAACAACGTAGTATTTTACGGATACAGCAATAAAGGTCACGATGGATTTGTAGGTAACGCAGTTATTGGAGAATGGGTAAATATAGGAGCCGATTCTAATAACTCTAATTTAAAAAATACCTACGATGAGGTAAAATTATGGAATTATGGTACCGAGAAGTTTGAAAAAACTGGACTTACCTTCTGTGGTTTGATGATGGCAGATCATGCCAAGTGTGGTATCAATACCATGTTCAATACTGGAACCGTTGTAGGCGTTGGAGCCAACATTTTTGGTTCAGGATTTCCAAGAAATTTTATTCCTAGTTACAGCTGGGGTGGAGCTCAAGGCTTTGAAACTTTTGTATTGAATAAGTTTTATAAAACAGCTGAAGCAGTATACAAAAGAAGAAATGTTCCATTCACAGAAATAGACAGAGCTATTTTAAAAGAAGTTTTTGATCAAAGTAAACAATACCGTTTTTGGGAGCAAAATCCTTCTTAAAACATTATAAAAACAAGCAAAAAATGAGAAAGAAAATTATTGCAGGTAACTGGAAAATGAACAAAAGCCTTGAAGAAGGCATGGGGCTAGTTTCGGAAGTGAGTAACATGCTCAAGGATGAATACAAAGGAAGCGCAAAAGTAGTAATCATTCCTCCTTTTATTCATATCAATTCGGTGAGCAAATTAATTGCCGAAAACCCTATAATGGCAGTAGGTGGTCAAAATTGCAGCAACCATAAAAGTGGTGCTTATACTGGTGAAATTAGTGCAGATATGTTAAAAAGCTGCGGAACAAAATACATAATCATTGGACACAGTGAACGCAGGCAGTATTTTGGCGAACACAATGCATGGTTAGCCCAAAAAACAGACGCTGTTTTAAATGCCGGTTTGAACCCAATATATTGTTGCGGCGAAACTTTGGAAGAGCGTGAATCTAACGCCCATTTTGCCGTTCTTGAAAAACAAATTAGCGAAGGTCTTTTTCATTTAAATGCCACTCAATTTAGTGAAGTGGTTATTGCTTATGAACCTGTTTGGGCTATTGGCACAGGTAAAACGGCCAGCACGGCACAAGCTCAAGAAATACACGCATTCATTCGTGGTTTAATAGCAAAAAAATACGATGCAGTTATTGCAGATAACACAACCATTCAATATGGTGGAAGTGTAAAAGCAGAAAATGCTGCAGAACTATTTTCTGCTCCAGATATTGATGGCGCTTTGGTTGGTGGTGCTGCTTTAGAAAGTAGAAGTTTTGTTGCTATTGTGAAAGCAATGGCCTAATAATTAGCTTGTCTTACAATTCCCATGAATTTTACCCGTTTAAATTAATATTGGGTCGGTTAAATACCCTTGTTAATTTATTTGATTTTTTTACATTATGAAAAAAGTAGTAGCGTTAGTTGTTATGTTGCTGTTTGGATTTACATCCCTCCAAGCACAAAGGCCCAATAGTTTTTCATTTGATCCTTCGGTTTTCATTGGTGAGTTTGAAACCTTTGTTTCAAGCTCCTCAAAAAAAGATGTGAGGGATTTGGCAGAAGAATTTAGTGGCTATTACACTGCCGGAAAATTTACTGCTGCCCAAAAAAATCAAATCATCAGGCTATGCAATGAAATGCTCAATGGGAATTGTCAAATTAGTCCCGATTTTGAAGGATATTTAAAAACAATCAATGCCTTGGTTGTAAATAATAACCTGCTAAAGTTTGATGGCTGGCACAAAACTTTATCTACCTCACTTAAAAAATCCAAAGACGATTTCCAAAAGTTTTTATTGGTTTCAACCAATGTGTTTGCCGAAAATAAATTACTTTCATTAGGTGGATTTACTTGGGTGGTATCAACAAGTGATGCCGATTTAATTGTAGAAGGTGAACCTTTGTTCTTGTTTAAAAAGCTTAACCTAATTTGCTATACTCCAGGCGATACTTTTGAATTATACAATACCTCTGGAAAATTTTATCCGAGCAAAAACTTATGGGTTGGTAAAGGAGGAAAAATAGATTGGACTAGAGTTGGGCTCGATTCTAACAGAGTATATGCCAATATCAAGAATTATAAAATTAACCTCAATGATGGTGAATTGGTGGCCGACTCAAGCAGCTTTTTTAATTTAGACATTTCTGCTAAACCTATGCTAGGAAAGGTTACAGATAGACCCATGGGGAAATCTCAAGGCGAAAAAAGTACCTACCCACAATTTGAAGGATATTTTGCAACCTTTACCGGAGCAAGTTATGGAAAAGCTAAATTCAAAGGTGGATTTGGTATGAGAGGCGCCCTTGTGCTAGGAAGAGGCAATAGTGAACAAAAGGCCGAACTCTGGTTCACCTTCAAAAATAAGCCATTTATGCGCATTCAATCACCTGAGTTTTTTGTTAGAGAAAATCGCATATCGGTTGAAAAAGCAGAGGTAACTATCTTCTTGGATAAAGATTCAATTTACCACCCACAACTTACTTTTAGCTACTTAATAGACAAAGATAAAATATCATTATACCGAGATAATAAAGTGGGTATTTCATCAGCGCCATTCATGGATAATTTTCACAATGTAGAATTCTATATTGATGAAATTAAATGGGATTTAAACAGCCCAAAAATAGAACTCGACAATATCTCAGGAGATGTTCCTGCAAAATTTGAATCTATCAATTATTTTAGGGACGTTAATTATGAAAAAATTGGTGGCGTGCTATCTTATAATCCACTTCAAAGAATCAAAAAATATTGCGAAGACAATAAGGTAATGAGCTTTAGAATTGAGGTGTATGCTGCTACATTTAAAAGCAATATTAGTGATATACGCATACAAATGATTGACTTAAACGACAAGGGCTATGTTAACTTTGATGCAGCTAAAAATATTGTTTATGTGAAACGAAAATTGATAGATTATGTGAACGCACACAATGGAAGAACAGACTATGATGCCATTTCATTCAATTCACTCATTAGTGCCCTGCCCAA
>JBILJL010000374.1:0-2551 GCA_044377255.1 Bacteroidia bacterium | reverse complement strand
TAATGGCCAATTTGCACCAAATAAATAGGGGAGATACAAAGGTTGTTTTAGACAATTTTTATAGGAATGAACCCATTACCATTGAACTTAAAAAAGATTTAAGTCCGCAAAACAATGCCGCCAATTATTACCAAAAAGCTAAGAATAGAAAGAAAGAGCTTGGCATAAAACAAAAGCAACAAGAAGCATGTTCAATGAGGTTACAAGAAAACATTGCTATTCTTGAGAAAATTGAAAATGCGCAATTTCTCAAAGACTTAAAACCTTGGCTCAAAGAAGAGAAAGCCGGTAACGAGGTGCCTTTAAAAGAAAAGTTTAGAAAATTTGAATGCCAAGGTTTTCAAATTTATGTTGGAAAAAATGCCAAGAACAATGACGAACTTACCCTTAAATTCGCCCACAAAGAAGATTTGTGGTTGCATGCTAAAGGTGTGAGTGGAAGTCATGTTATTATTAAACACAAACAAATGCAAAGTTTCCCTCAACCAGTAATTACAAAAGCAGCCGAAATTGCAGCACACTATTCATCTTCCGCTGGGAGTCAATTAGTACCCGTAATATTTACCTCAAAAAAATTTGTGCGCAAACCCAAAGGCGCAAACCCCGGACAAGTTTCGGTAGAAAAAGAAGAAGTAATACTTGTTGAACCGAAAATAGAAATAAACTAAAACTAAAAGTTAAAACCAATACCAAAAACTAAAAGCCAGCAGCCAGATGCCAGTAGCTAACAGCCAACGACCAAAGACCAACGACCAACGACATGAAGATATTATTAAAGTACTTAAAGAACTATAAAAACCTAGTAGGATTAGCCTTACTACTAGCCTCCCTCAACCAACTATTTTCAATGATGGATCCATACATCTATGGAAAAATAATAGACAGGTTTGCCACCAATCCTGGAAGTCATACCGAAGACGAATTTATCAGAGGAGCTGGTTTGCTCATTTTAGCTGCCATTGGCGTGGCCATGGTGAGCAGAATTGCAAAAGCATTCCAAGATTATACCATGAATTTGATCATTCAAAAATTTGGTGCAGCAGTATATACAGATGGCTTAAAACATGCTTTGCAATTGCCTTTCCAAGAGTTTGAAGACCAGCGCAGTGGAGAGTTACTCAATGTGTTACAAAAGGTGCGCACCGATTCTGAAAAGTTCATCATCAATTTTATCAATATCTTTTTTACCTCTGTGGTAGGTATCATTTTTGTGGTTATTTATGCCATTCAAGTGCAACCCATGCTTATACTTATCTACTTTGGCGCTAGCTTTTTGTTGGCTTACCTCACCAGTATTTTATCCAAAAAAATCAAATTGGTTCAGCAACGAATAGTGGCTCAAACAAAAGCATTGGCAGGCTCCACAACCGAATCATTGCGTAACATTGAACTTATCAAAAGTCTCGGTTTGACCCAACAAGAAATGAAGCGTTTAAACCTATCTACCCAAAAAATATTGCGCTTAGAATTGGAGAAAGTAAAAGACATTAGAAGTATCAGTTTCTTGCAAGGAACCATTGTAAACTTCTTGCGTCAAAGTATCCTTTTCATGTTATTGTACATGATCTTCAAAAACCAAATGTCGCTCGGCCAATTAATGACTTTGCAGTTTTATTCTTTCTTTATTTTTGGTCCCATGCAAGAAATGGGCAATGTAATCATGAGTTACCGAGAAGCTGAAGCTTCCTTGCAAAATTTCCAAACCATTATGGAAAAGCCCATTGAGGTAAAACCTGCCAATCCGGTGCGCATACATGCCATTGAAAAACTCAATTTTGAAGGTGTTAGTTTCATGCATAAAACAGGCAAGCATTATGCTTTGAACCAAATAAGCTTTGAAGCCAATAGCGGCGAAACCATTGCATTTGTTGGACCATCAGGCGCAGGTAAAACTACTTTGGTAAAGTTATTGGTTGGTTTATACGAACCCCATCAAGGCAAAATTCTATACAATGGAACACCTTCCAATGAAATAGATTTTGATGAACTCAGAAACCAAATAGGTTTTGTTACCCAAGATACCCAATTGTTTTCTGGAACCATCAAAGAAAATTTATTATTTGTGAACCCTCGTGCAAGCGATGAAGAGATTATTAAAGCGCTTCACCAAGCTTCTTGCGAATCACTTTTGAGTAGAAGCGAACTTGGCATCGATAGCATTATTGGCGAAGGCGGTATCAAAATTTCGGGTGGTGAAAAACAAAGACTATCCATTGCAAGGGCTTTACTGCGTAACCCAAAATTACTCATCTTCGACGAAGCTACTTCCGCCCTCGATTCAATCACTGAAGAAGAAATTGGCAATACCATCAAAGAAATTAGCAAACTCCAATCGCACGTAACAGTTATGATTGCGCACCGCCTATCAACCATCATGCACGCAACAAGAATCTACGTACTAGAAAAAGGTGAACTCGTAGAAACTGGCAAACACGAAGACCTCATTGCACTAAAAGGCCTCTACTATGCCATGTGGCGCCAACAGATTGGGGAAAGGTAGTTAGGAAGACGGGGAGACGGGGAGAAGGGGAAATGGGGAGATGAGTAGATG
>JBILJL010000373.1:0-2554 GCA_044377255.1 Bacteroidia bacterium | reverse complement strand
ATTTTCCAATGATAAGAGATGCAAGGTTTTTGGTGTTTTTACAACCCCAATTAAACAGTTATCCTCTCAGCAATGAATTGGCAATTCAATTCATTGATTCAATTCGCCTGCAAAAGGATTGGAAAGAAGACAGCACTTATGCTCCTTTGAGAATTTTAATCAAATTGAACTAAGCTTCTAACGGATTCTCAATATGGAACTTTACCAAATCCTCTAAAGGTGATTTCAGCACTTTTCCCATATGCATATCATAACTCAAAGCAACTTCTTCTAATATATCCTTAAACACAAAACCCACCGATCCAATACAATTGAACCTGTAATCTTTGTAATCAGGATATTTACTAGTTAAGTTTTTGAAGAAATCTCTAAAAGAATCTCTCACTTTGTTTCTAATATACGGGTGATCCACATATTCATCGGCAAACTTACAGAAGCTAGCCAAATACCTATTCGGAAATTGAGTGGTATAAAGTGTAGTAAATATCTGTTCGTTGTCTGCTATTTGAAAGCGCTCCTTGAACCTAGCTTGCAAGGGAGCTTCTAATCTGCCACGCATAAAATCACGTACTATTTTTTTGCCTATATAACTTCCACTTCCTTCATCCCCTAATAAATAGCCCAAAGAATCAATATTCATTGAAACATTATTGCCATCATATAAACAAGTATTGCAACCAGTTCCTAAAATTGCAGCAAAGCCCTTTTCTTTTCCTAATAAAGCTCTCGCTGTTGCCAATAAATCATGGCCAACAAAAATATGTGAAGCACCAGGAAAACTTCTATTAAGCGCTTTTCTTACAATGTCTTTCTTTTCTGGAGTGCTACAACCTGCGCCATAGAAGTATACTTCTGTTACTTCATTTGCATCAAGATCCTTTAATAAATTTTCTGATAAGGAATAAAATATAGCTTCTGTATCTATGAAATAAGGGTTGAAACCTATGGTGTGAAAAATCATACTAAATTTTCCACTTTTATCTGTCAAGCACCAATCTGTTTTGGTTGATCCACTGTCGGCAATTAAATACATATCAATTAATAATTTATTGATACGAGATTATAAAAAACATGTTTATAAAACAATAGACTGCTTTAAATAGTTGGTATTTGTAAAAAGTATCCCAAAAGACAAAAGTAATTTTCTTTTAAAAAACACGTATTCAAATGTTTATGAAATCAATTTGTGAATACAATTGGATTTCATTATTTTTGGATTTGTAACCCTTGAAGCACAAATGAATTTTTCCGGATCAGTAAAGAGTAAGCTACCCCACGTTGGAACCACCATATTTTCTGTAATGTCGGCTCTTGCCAACGAGCAACAAGCCATCAATTTAGCCCAAGGCTTCCCAGATTTTAATTGCTCAGCCAAGTTGGTTAGTTTGGTAAGTCATTACATGGAAAAAGGCATGAATCAATATGCGCCAATGCCTGGCCTTATTCAATTGCGTGAGAAAATTGCCGCAAAAACTGAAAAATTATATGGTGCCATTTATAACCCAGATACAGAAATAACAATTGTACCAGGTGGAACTCATGGAATATATGCTGCTGTGAGTGCTGTTGTGCGTGAAGGCGACGAAGTGGTAGTGATAGAGCCATGCTATGATAGCTATCTACCCGCTATTGAGTTAAATGGTGGTCGTGCAGTATTTTATGAAATGAAATATCCAGATTATTCAATAGATTGGAATGAGGTTAAAAAGCTCATTAATTTCAAAACAAGGATGATCATGATCAATACCCCTCACAATCCAACGGGTTCTATTCTCACCGATCAAGACATGGTTCAATTAACCAAAATTTTGGATAACACAGATGTGGTTGTTTTGAGTGATGAGGTTTATGAACATATTATTTTCGACCACCAACAACACCAAAGTGTAGCTAGGTTTCCAAAATTGGCCGAACGAAGTGTGATTATTTCATCGTTTGGTAAAACCTATCACACCACCGGTTGGAAAATGGGGTATGTTTTAGCTCCAGAAAACCTCACTAAAGAATTTAGAAAAGTACATCAATTTATGGCATTTAGTGCCAATACACCCATTCAATATGCATTAGCCGAATTTTTAGAAGATGCTGATGCTTATTTACAATTAAACCAATTTTATGAAAACAAAAGGAATTATTTTCAAAAGCTCATTAAGGGGTCAAACTTTAAGCTTTTGCCGTGCAAAGGTTCATATTTTCAAATGCTCAACTATGCTAAAATTACGCAAGAACGCGACGTTGACTTTGCCGTGCGTTTAACCAAAGAACATAAAGTTGCCAGTATTCCAACCTCAGTTTTTTATCACAAAAAAATTGACAACAACGTACTTAGATTCTGTTTTGCCAAAGACAATGAAACACTCGAAAAAGCAGCAGAAAAATTAATGCGTGTCTAGCATTTAATAGTTAAGTTTCATGAGTTTTTAGGATAAGGCGGCATTTTTAATTGAATGTCGCTTTTTTTTTTAAATGTTATTGCCCTAATTCCCGCATTTTAAAGTAATCAACCTTTATATTTGAACCAACCAATAAGATAATGATACAAGACATAATTAAA
>JBILJL010000065.1:0-9428 GCA_044377255.1 Bacteroidia bacterium | reverse complement strand
GGTTATTATGCCGGCTATTGGTTTGGCTTTCATACTGGAGAGGCTCTATATAAACGAAAGGATAGCCTCTTCTTTAAAAAGAAATACATTACCACTGCCGAAGATTTTTATAAAAAATATGGTGGTGTTGCCCTCATACTTGGTAGGTTTCTTCCCATTATCAGAACCTTTGCACCCATATTAGCAGGGGTAGTAAAGGTAAAGCCACATATCTTTTTATTCTTTAATGTGTTGGGTGCATTTTTATGGCCACTTACCATTGTAAATGCGGGCTATTTTGTTGGACAATTAATTCCCAATGCACTAGATTATTTAGATTGGGTTATTGTGGTCTTTATTTTAGTAACCTCCATTCCCATCTATAGTTCTTTCAGAAAAGAACGAAAAAGAAAAAAGGAAGAACAAGCAACAAATGATGCTGAATGACCTTCTTGGCGTAAACATTAAAATTGTTGACACGGCTAAACTCAAGTCTATAAATTTCACTCAAAGAATCTCTGGTGATTGATTAGTTACTTTGCTTTTCCTCAAAAATGAATCTGATGTTATCAAAGTGCTTAATTTTCCTGCTGTTGCATACACTACAAATCTCAAGTATACGCATAGGTAAAATGATTAAATCCTGATCCCATTTATTAAATATTTCATTTGCTGTTAATTGTAGCTATAAATAAATCAGATTATTTTGTGAATTATAAAGGATAATTGATATAATTAGCCTCAAGGTATGTTAATTTGTATGCTCAATGATGCAAACTGGTAAACTAATTCTTATTCCTACGCCAATTGGCAACCTCGAAGACATTACCTTGAGAGGCCTTAGAATGCTAAAAGAGGTAGATGCTATATTGGCCGAAGATACACGCCAAACGCTTAAGTTGCTCAATCACTACCAAATTAATAAGCCACTTTGGAGCTACCATGCGCACAATGAACACAAAAATATTGCTCACTTAATCAAAGAATTAGCCTCGGGCAAAATTCTTGCTTTGGTGAGTGATGCGGGCACACCTGCTATTAGCGACCCAGGTTTTTTGCTGGTGCGCGAGTGTTTAAAAGAAAATATTGCAGTTGAATGTTTACCGGGTGCTACCGCTTTTGTACCTGCTTTGGTAAAAAGTGGCTTGCCTTCCGATGCTTTTATATTCTTAGGTTTTTTGCCAGAGAAAAAAGGTAGACAAACCGCTTTTCAACAACTCAGCGCAATAGAATATACCATGATTTTTTATGAAAGTCCGCACCGTTTGCTCAAAACCCTTACGCAATTGGGAGAGTATTTAGGTTCAGACCGCACTGCAAGCGTGAGTCGTGAGCTAACCAAAATGTTTGAACAAACTGTGAATGGGAGCTTAGCAGAACTGTTACACTATTTTTCAACCCACCCAATTAAAGGAGAATTTGTCATTGTTGTTGAAGGTAAAAAATAAACACTTAGCCTACTTGATACTCAGTATCTCGTCGGCTTTATTTTTTGTTCTGGCATTTCAGCCATTTAAAATATTGCCATTCATTTTTGTAGCATTTGTGCCTTTGCTCCTGCTTGAACAGCGCATCAGGCAAGAACAAGCAAACTCAAAGGCGTGGTTGTTTGCTTACACCTGGTTGAGTTTTTTACTATGGAACATAGGCTCAGTATGGTGGATTTGGAATGCCAGTGCAGGTGGTGCCATTGCAGCATTTATCATCAATAGCCTGCCTATGGTATTGCCCATGATGTTGTTTCATGCGCGCAATAGAATTACGGCAACACCAAATTACTGGTACTTTATTGCTTGTTGGATTTCGGTGGAGCTATTGCAATTTAATTGGGATTTGGCTTTCCCTTGGCTGATCCTAGGCAATGTATTTAGTTATTTACCTGCAACCGTTCAATGGTACGAATTTACTGGTGTTTTGGGCGGTTCGTTGTGGGTATTGTATGCCAATACACAAGTGCATCAACTCTTAAAAATATGGCCTGAAGCCAACGCTATACAACGCAGAAATTTGGCATTGAATAAAGTATTTTTCTTACTGCTTGCCCCCTTGTTTTTATCTTGGTATGTGAACTCTGAGTCTGTAAACAGGGTGAGCAAAACACTAGATGTTATTTTGGTTCAGCCCAACCTAGATCCTTACACAGAAAAGTTTGGTGGCGTGAGCGCTCATGAGCAATTGGTATCTATGTTGCAATTGGCCGAAACCAAATTAGATAGCGAAGCGCAATTTATTTTATTGCCAGAAACTGCCTTACAAGGCGGGCTCTCAGAGAACAACCTAGAACAAGAAACCTTGATTCAAATTTTGCATGGTTTTTTAAATGCACATCCGCATATAACTATTTTAAGTGGCATGGATTCGTATAGAATATATGGTAAGGATGATAAGAAGACGCTTACTGCCAGAAAATTGAGAAATTCAGAGGAGTATTTCGACTCGTATAATACTGCTTTGCAAATGAGTAATTATGATAGTTTGCAAATTTATCATAAAAGTAAATTGGTGCCAGGAGTAGAGAAAATGCCATATCCCGCCATTTTTGGGTTCATAGAAAAGTATGCAATTAATTTGGGTGGAACAAGTGGTAGTTTGGCGAGTGATGGCGAAAGCAAAATTTTTACCAATTATCAGAAAGTAACATTGGCCCCAATAATTTGTTATGAAAGTGTTTTCCCAGAATTTACTGCTTCCTATGTTAAAAAGGGAGCCGACATTTTATGCATCATAACCAACGATGGTTGGTGGGGAAATACGCCTGGCTATCGCCAACATTTTGATTTTGGAAGGCTAAGAGCCATTGAAAACAGAAGGGCCATTGCCAGATCTGCCAATACTGGAATTAGTGGTGTTATAGATAATGATGGCAGCGTTTTAATAGCATCCAACTGGTGGCAAAAAGAAGTAATTAGATACAAAGTACCAGTATATACCACACAAACATTTTACACTGAGCATGGCGATTGGTTGGCCTATATCTTTTTGTTTATTGCCATTGCCGATAGTTTAACATTGCTGCTTAAACGAGGCAAGTGAGTCATTAAAATGCTGAATTGATAAATCAAAATTGTATCGGCAAATTAAATTCGACCCCATCGGGGTCGTATGTTTATAGGGCAATTGAGGTGCTATAAACATGTGACCCCGATGGGGTCAAACAAGAATTAGTAATCATACAGATGATGATGATTTATTCATCTTTACCTTAAATAATAAATTCAATCATTAAATTTTATTTCCTTAATTACATTTTATCCCTCGGTTTTAGGGATGGTACTCTGGTTGCCATCGCGCAGTGAGTTGTAGTGTGGCGACATAATTTCAATGCCTGCTTTGGCACAACAATCTTGAATGTTTTGATGTAAATCAGAATAGATGCTTATTTGTTTGTTTGCCTCGTTGGTATAAGCATTTATTTGATACGCTACATAAAAATCATCAAGGCTAGTTTGCAATACAAATGGTGCAGGCGTTTTGTTTATGTATTTGGTGATACTTGCAGCTTCTATTAACACGGCATGCATTTTATTCCAAGGCACATCATAACCAATGGTTACAGTTGAGTGAAGAATGAGCCCTTCTGTTTGCGCAAACATAGAGTAGTTTAATGTTTGTGCGTTTAAAACAGTGGCATTGGGCAAGGTTATTTCTTCGTTTTTAATGGTCTTTATTTTTGTAACTAAAATTGTTTTTTCCATCACATCTCCCGTGCAATCACCAATTTTTATCCTATCGCCTACTTTAAAAGGCCTCATATAAGTTAATACCAATCCAGCCATAATATTGCTCAAGGCACTGCTTGAACCTAAAGAAAATAAAACACCTAAGAACACAGAAACCCCTTTGAATGCAGGAGAATTGGAACCAGGTAGGTAGGGAAAAATAACCACCAACATAAAAGCATAAACTAAAAACTGAACTATTTGAAAGGTAGGTTTTGCAAACTCTTTGTGAAAGCCTTTGATGATTAACCTGCCTCTTTCAATTTCATTGTAAAAAAACTTCAACAAGCGAATGGCAAATCGCGTAAAATAGTAGATAACCAAAATGGTAACCAAATCTGGAATAAATTGAATGATACTTTTATAAATCTGCCAAGATGGTTCAATGATCCAACCCAATAGGGTAGTGGTAATGAATTTAGTTTTGGGAAACACATTGAATAAGGCAGGCAAGCCCAAGTATATGATAAAGCCAAATAATACAACCTGAACCAAAAGTATTGTTTTTTGTAAGCTCTCGATTACCAATCTTTTCAAAAGTCCTTGGTCATTTCTTAAACCAATTTTTTCAATAAATAGTGCTTCATTTTCTAAACTGTATTTTTTTAACTTGGTAAATTGTCGGTTCAAAAAGAGCAACAGAAAAATAATGCCTAATATAATTGCTAGTCCAATTCCAATCTTTTTTATTAATACCGAAAAGTCGCTTAGGTTATTGTAATCCAATAGCTTTCTCCTTAGAATAACCAATATAAACTGAGCCGCCTGATGCGGGTTTTCTGGATTAATAACTGCGAGTTCAATAAGCCTTAATGTAAATAAATTTTCTCCCGCATACTCATAAGAATATGAGCCATTCAACTGCGCAATCATGGTAATTGAATCTGGATTAAAATCTCTAATTTCTCCTATCTCAATTATCTTGTTTGAAATGTTCTTGGCCACTTCAACCCGGTTAAAACCTCCTGCGGCTTTGTAAATTTTAAACAAGGTATCATTTATCAAAACTACTGGTTCACCTCTATCTATTTGTTTTAAGAAGTTAATATTTGCAAGTAATTCAGCGTGTTTTGTAGAATCTTGAATTTGAATGTTAAACTCCTTTTCTTGGTATAATTTGTTTAAATGAGTGTTTTGTTTAATGCGAAGCAATACTTGCTTGTCCATCCAAATTTCAAAATACGCTTTTTCTATTTTGGCAATTTGTTCACTAGATTGTATGCTCAAACTATCTTTTGCTAAGAGCGAATGTTGCCCAACAAAAAAATTCAATAAAAGAAGGAAAAAGAAAATTGCCTGTTTCATATACGTTTTTAAAACTTAAACCAATATACGAAACTAATTATTTGATTGGTTATTTCCCTAATAATGCGAAACTTTGAACACTTTTTTCGCCTTCGCCATTGGCAGAATAAGTTTGCCAAACGGCCAAGTACATACCAATATTTGCCTTCTCACCTTTATCGCTATCGCCCGCCCAATGTAGTTCTCCGCTGCTGCCCAATACTTTTGAGTCGCATATCCTTTTAATAATTTGACCAGCATCATTGTAGATGTGTAAACTGCCAATATTTTTATCTGTTTTGTTTGTATAACTAAATACCATCACATCATTTTCGCCATCGCTATCCGGACTAAAATACGCCTGACTCAATGAAAAATTTCCATTTTGTTTACCTATTTTGTATTGAGAGTTTCTAGAGGTAGGCGTACCAAATTGCTGCTCCTCTGCCGCGCTGGTCCAATTGTTTTGGTCTGACCCAAATATGAATGGATTGATACGCTCTAAGCTGATGCCTTCTTTGTTGTTTAAAAAACTCAAGTGCATTTTTTCTGAGTAATAAAGTGAGTCTAATACTTCATCTTTTTCGTTGATAAGTATGATATTTCCTTCATCATCATTGAGGGATGGCAAGCTCATTTCAAGGGCAGCATTTGGGTTTTGAACACTATACCATTTTTGTAAAAGCGCAGCATCAATACTAAAAGCCAAATACTCGCCAGGCAAGGCCATTCCTGCTTCTTGCGCTATGGGTATAGGGTTAACCCTTATGCCATTTTCATTGGTGCTGGTAAAATATAATCCCTTTAAATCTATAGTGTGGTTGGTGGTATTATACAATTCTACAAAATCATTGGAGCCGGGTTTGGGGTTGAACAATATTTCGTTCCATTGCAAATCTCCTCTCATAGCCTTCTTTGGAACTTGAAAACTAGCGGAGCTTATATCTTCACTTTTATTGAGCGCACAATCACTTAACTCGCCAATATTAATTTCATAGGTTTGTAAACTATCAAATGCTGTTTCAAATGTAAATTCAATTTGGTTCAAATGTCCATTTGCATACCTATAGTAATTTGAAGGTATAGATTGGTTCAATTTAACATTATTGCTTGTAGCCAAACTTATACTGTCTATGTCTTCATTAAAATTAATAAGTAACGTATTTAAATCTGGTATATAAATTCTTTTCATATTAGGCTTGCTAGTATCTTTTTTATTGCCCTTTACAATGTTCTCTTTCCCAGGTGTGGCACCATCAAAGCTTGCGCTAGCCTGCCAGTTTTCTTGCTTGCCACAGGGGTTATTGGTGTCAATCATTTCCATGCTGCAGCTATAAACTTTTGCAGTATTGCTGAACCAATCTTGCGTGTATTTTACTTGATGCAACATATAGCCAATTGAATCTTTTAAAGTGAGTACATCGCTATTGCTGAGTGATGGAAAACTTGGTAATCCTAGTACTTCTCCATTTGGTTCAAACAATCCAGCATGGTCTTTGTGGCATAAAATAAGTAAGTGTTTGGGTAATAAGGTATAATCTGGAAGCCTTATATTGCTGCTGCCATCGCTCAGTTCCAGTTGAGAAAGTGAGAGTGCAAATTCGCTTCTGTTGTATAATTCTATGAACTCATGATTGGGAAAATTGCCTTTTCTAGTTAAATCAAAATAGATTTCATTGATCAATATATCATGTTGTTTGGGAGCTGCAATGGCTATGTAGGTAAACGACTTTGTTTGTATTCCAGTATTGCCCAAGCAATCTGCTATACTGTCAATTTGTAAGCTATAGTTTTGTTGATGAACTAAAGAATCTTGTAATACAACTATCATTTCATTTTGCTTACTTGGGTCAATAATTATTTCATTAATTTTTATACCATTTAGGTGAACTAGGTTTTGATAAAATCCTATTAATTGAGCCGCTTCATCAAATTGCAATTTGATGCTATAGGCATTCATTGGTTCAATAGATAGTAATTGTGGAGCAAGGGTATCTTTTGTAGTTTGCCAATTGGAGTTTATTGTGCCAGGAGTACCGCCAATACTAGTATTGCTGGCCATCCAATTATTTTGTGCCTTGCAAATTTGCTTGGGGTTAATCAATTCTAAACTCCAACCACCTGCTTCTTTTTGGGTATTTTTATAGTAGTCTAAATTGTAATTGACTACATCAATGCTAACTTCATTTTGGTCAATAATACTCAGCACATCGCCACCATTGTTTAAGGTAGGAAAAAAGGGTAGGGCAATTGTTCTCCCAAATCCTTTGAAGTTGGCCGAATCTGTTTGGTTGCATAGAATCACAAACTTCCCTGCTTCCAAAGTAAATGTAGGCAAAATAACGGAGCTGCTTGCATCACTCAATTTCTGCTTATTTATATTCAATGTATAATTTGTGTTATTATAAATTTCTACATATTCCGCAAGAGGCAAGCCATTACTGGGCTCTGGGTCGGCCATTATTTCTGTAATTAATATATCTCCCGATTTGATCCAATGAAGTTGCAGTGTAAATGTGGTATCAAGTGCATTGGCATTTTGGTCTTGTACACCAATTATTTTGCAGCTTATTAATTGGTCTTGAGGAAGAGGCTTACTACATGTTAACTTAATTTCATTGTTTTCAAATAAGGCAGAGGCAGGTTGTATGCTGTCTTCAAGGCTTACTTTAAAATTTGAGTTTGCAACAACTTTTTCATCAAAACTAAAACGCAATGTATTGGGCTGATCCAATAGAACTGCTGTTAATACGGGTGCCTTGTTATCAATTATTGGTTGGCCAATATAAATATCATCGAATAGGAAATTAGCCACATTACTGCCTGTGTATTTGCACACCATGCCAAAGTAGGTGGCATTGGCATAAGCAGTATCTATGCTACTTCCTTCTAAAATAAAGTTTGATTGTGTGCTTGTGTCTGAGTACAAGTTCCATTCACCTTGCAGGCTGCGGGTAACCTTCAATTGCATTTGGTTGTTCGATTTACCAAGGGTTCCAGCCCTGCCTCTGATGATGCAGGTTCTTGTTAATCCACTTTGTTTGTAAAGCGAAATGCTATCTGTATTGCCAGTGCTTCCGCCCAATTGAACATAGAATCCATTGAGTGCCGTTTTTAAATTTGGTTGGTTTGCGCATAAGTATATTCGAGCGTTGTTCTGACTACTTGGGTTAAACGCTAGGCGCACCCAAATGCGCCATTCTGTATTTGCTATTGGTTCAAACCGAGTATTTAAAGCAATTTCTCCGCTTGATCCAAGCCTTGCTGCAGTTTGTAGCTGTTGTAGGGTATTTACTACAAACAAACTATCATCGCCTTGCCAGGTTGGGTCAATGCTAAAATTGCCGTCTTTAAAGTCGTCTAATGTTTGGGCTTTTATGGCTGGGTTCAGACCAAAAAGAAATCCGAAAAACAGAATGGGGTAAAAAAAATGTTTCATCCTCAAAAATAATCAGGCAACACAAGAAGATTGTTTTATTTTCGCATATAATAAAAATTAAATGCAAGAAACTGGATTTTGAGCGCCTAGTTCTTCACACGGTTTTAAAAGAGATAAATAAATGAAAGTAGCAATAGTTGGTGCCACAGGCTTGGTTGGCGGTGTAATGTTAAAGGTTTTGGCTGAACGCAATTTTCCTGTAACGGAGCTTATTCCCGTGGCTTCAGAAAAATCGGTAGGTAAAGAAATTCAGTTTAAAGGTAAAGCTTATACCATCCATTCTATGGAGCAAGCCATTGCTGCAAAACCTGCTATTGCTTTATTTTCTGCTGGCGGTGGCACTTCTTTAGAATGGGCTCCTAAGTTTGCAGCGGCAGGCATAGTGGTCATAGATAATTCTTCGGCTTGGCGCATGGATGCCAATACACCTTTGGTTGTTCCCGAAATTAATGGAAGCGTAATAACCCAATACAATAAAATCATTGCCAATCCAAATTGCTCTACCATACAAATGGTGATGGTACTAAAGCCACTTCACGATGCTTATAAAATAAAGCGTATAGTAGTATCAACCTACCAAAGTGTTACTGGTACTGGTGTTAAGGCTGTTCAGCAACTAGAGAACGAACGCAATGGCATACAAGGCGAAATGGCCTATAAGTATGTAATTGATAAAAATGCCATTCCACAAATTGATGTTTTTATGGAGAACGGTTATACCAAAGAAGAAATGAAAATGGTAAACGAAACCAAAAAAATAATGATGGATGATAGCATTGCCCTTACTGCAACATGCGTGCGTATACCTGTAATGGGTGGCCACAGCGAGAGCGTGAATGTATGTTTTGAAAAGGATTATAACTTAACAGAATTAAAGGCATTATTAGAAGCTGCTCCTGGTGTGATTGTGCAAGACGATATTGCTAATTTTGTTTATCCTATGCCACAATCTTCTTATGATAAAGATGAAGTTTTTGTAGGCAGAATTCGCCGTGATGAATCTACAG
>JBILJL010000372.1:0-2563 GCA_044377255.1 Bacteroidia bacterium | reverse complement strand
TTCCTACACTAGAAATGAAGCATTTGGTTCAAACCGAAACCCTTGAAAAATACAAAGTGCTATTGCTTAAAAAATCCATTATATCATGCGAACCAATTTTTACGCTTCCTGATCCAGAAATCTTGTGGCTGTGGATAGAAAGATTAAGCACAGAAAGGTTAGAAAAAAAACACCTACAAATTCAAACCCATTTAACATATACAACTGGCCATTGGGAGGAAGTATTTTTTAAACAATTAGCTATTTGTTTTGGACAAAAAACCAATGCCAATCCTTTTGAATTATTAACGGCTACTTTAACTTGGAATTTAATACAGAAATACTTTCACCAGCACCTTTCATTTCAGGCAATATTTATTGGCGTTGCTGGATTTCTAGACCATACATTGGCCAACAATTACAATTTAACCTTGCAAAAAGAATATGCTTATTTAAGTAAAAAACATGGTCTCCAAAAACTCGATGTTTTGGTATGGAAATTTGGCAAAACTAGACCTGCAAATTTTCCTACCTTAAGGCTGGTGCAATTTGCTGAATTGGTTTATTCAAAACCTCAGTTTTTTCAAACAGTATTAAGTTGCAAAACGTATGTAGAATTGATATCGTTATTTGAGTTAACTAGCCCCCAAAAAATTGACATTGGTGACCTTCATCCTAAGGGAAAAGAATCTCATTTTGAATCTATTTCCTTGAGCAAGCAATTTATTGAATCAATTTTAATCAATGTAGCCATACCCATGGTTTTTTCTTATGGGAAATATACCCAACAAGAATTCTTGTGCAACAGGGCTCAAGAATGGCTACAGCAAGTGCCTGCAGAAAGTAATTATATCATTGCTCTTTGGAAAACATTAGGAATTACCTGTAAAAAAGCAAATGAAACACAAGCAATGATTCAATTAAAGAATTATTATTGTGATCAGAATAAATGCTTACAATGTGCCATAGGAAATCAAATACTCAAGCCAAAAAAACTTTCGGAATCATCATATTGATGCTAATACTGGTTTCAAAGTTATTTGCGCAAGAACATATTATATTTATTAATTCCTCCCAAGGAAAACTCATCAAAGCCAAGCCTGGTGATATGCTAACACTTAAATACAAAGGCTATTTGGGTCAAACCGAAACATTTAAAAACACACTCAGTTTTATAGGCGATAGCTCCTTTACTTTAGGTATTCCAATGATGGGTGCAAACGGCATTTTGGGAAATAACTTGGAAAAACAATTTCAATACAAGGAAATTAGGTACCAAGACATTTTGGCTTTTAGAAGATCTAGCGTAGGAAGAACTTTACTCAAATCTAGTTTATCCTTGGGAGCGGCTATTGGCTCGTTTCTCTTACTAAATACTATGTATGAGCGAAATAATGTATCTGATTTTGGGAAAATTGGCATTTCAATAGGAATTGGATTAACCCTAAATATGGTTATTAACTTGAGTCTCCCTGATAAACCAAATCACAAAATGGAAGAAGGTTGGGAAATTAAAGTCATAAAAGAATAAAAGTTTTTTTAGATTTGTTTAAAATAGACAAATGAATAGGATTAAGTTTTTTGTAGAGAAACATGTTTTTGGCGTTTGTTCCTACTTGGGAGAGAAATTTGGTATTTCTTCTAGCAAGATTAGGCTTTATTTTATTTACACTTCATTTATTACTATGGGTTCGCCAATCATTATTTATTTGGTAATGGCTTTCTGGATTAATATCAAAAAATATACAAAGTCGAAAAGAAACAATCTGTGGGAAATATAAATAGTTGAAAAATTGAACCGAGCAAGAATCATTTTAATTGTATTAAGTATTTATATTTTTGCTGCCTTTGGATGGTGGACATACGCACATTGCCACAATAGCAGAATCATTTACCTACAGCAAAAAGATGTGTTAGAAATGCGCTGTTACAAGGCCACATTTGATATTCAAGGCGCTATTAACCAAGATCTTTTTGAAGATACTCTTGGACTCTCAAAATTTTTTACTGTAAATTACCCAGATTTAGAGGTGGTTTATGTAAATGTAAACGACCCACTAAACAATTTCATGGTTAGGCCAACTTTGCAGAGTTACCAAGACCTAGAAAGCCTTTATAATAGAAAGTTGAGCATGTACATTGCCGAGGGAATAGTGATGATTTTATTGCTATTGTGGGGCATTTTCGTAATTTTTAGGAGCTTTAGAAAGGAGTTGTTCTTAAAAAAACTTCAAGGCAATTTCCTGCTCTCTATTACCCATGAATTAAAAACCCCTATTACCGCTATTAAGCTCTACATGGAAACTCTTTTGAAGAGAAATATCAATGCAGAACAGATGCGCACCATAGCAGATAATTCTTTACAAGAAACTCAGAGGTTACAAGATTTGGTGGAGAAGTTATTGCTTTCGGCGCAATTGGAAAGTCATAAATATACGCTCGACAAGCAATCAATTACCCTAAGTGAATTGGTGAACGAGATTTTAATAAATTTCAATAATACCAGACCTGATCAGCAGAAAATTGAAGCAAATATTCAAGATCAGGTGATTATTATGGGCGACCCCAACGCTCTAGAAATGAT
>JBILJL010000370.1:0-2580 GCA_044377255.1 Bacteroidia bacterium | reverse complement strand
CACTAATCACAATGCTATTCAAGGTCCGGGCGAAATTGTTTGTATGCCAGATCACTTTCAAAAACTAGATTTTGAATTGGAAGCTGCTATTGTTGTTGGCAAAAAAGGTAGAAATATCAAAGCATCAGAAGCAGATGCTTATATAGCAGGTTACATGATTATGAACGACATGAGCGCACGTACTTTGCAAATGGAAGAAATGTTGTTGAACCTTGGACCGGCAAAGGGCAAAGATTTTTCAACCGTAATTGGTCCGTACTTTGTTACACCAGATGAACTTGAAGCATTTAAAATACCAGCCAAAATAGGTCATGTAGGAAACAACTATAACCTCAATATGAAATGCTGGGTAAATGGTGTTTTGGTAAGCGAAGGCAATGTTGGTGATATGGATTGGACCTTTGCGGAGATATTAGAAAGATGTGCTTATGGGGTTGATATTTTACCCGGCGATGTAATAGGATCAGGCACTGTTGGAACAGGATGTTTCTTGGAGCTAAATGGTACTGGCTTGCTCAACGACCCAACTTTTAAACCTCAATGGTTACAAGATGGAGATGTGGTTGAAATGGCCATTGAAGGATTGGGTCATTTGAGCAATACCATTAAAAAAGAAGCAAGCGATTTTAGCATTTTAGCCTTGAAGAAAAGCTAAAAAACAGGCGCAATTTTCAATTAATTTACTGTTTGAAAAACCACTGGTAAAAACATCCTGATAGGAACTTTACGTCCATTTTGTTGGGCTGGATTCCAGTTAGGCATTTGACTGATTACACGCATTGCTTCATCATCGCATCCAAAGCCAATACCTCTTTCAAGATTACTCATTTGTACCGAACCATCGGGCATGATAACAAAGGATACAATTACTTTACCAGAAACACCGGTTTCTATAGCTAATTTGGGATAGCTTAAATTTTTACGGATATAATCATACATGGCATCAAGGCCACCCGGAAATTCGGGCATAATTTCGGCATGGGTGCCAATGGTTTGAGGCTCACTTTTCTCTATTCCTGATCCACCGGGAATGCTGCCACCACCTGAAGGTAATAAGCCCATTCCACCCATAGTGGGCAAATTAGGCAAGCCAGGTTTATTGATACCAAGCATCACCTTTTCTATGGGTTTAACGATTTCCTTTTTACGAACAATTGGCTTTACTTTTTTATCAATTACAATGGTAAAACCAGCCAAAGGATCGTTTAAAATAAAAGTGAAACCACCGCCACAAGTAATGATATCGGTGTTGGTAGTTTTTGGTCCGGCAGGAGCAGTAAAATTGTACTTAAAAAGCGGAATTGGTCTGAAGTGATTCCAGATAAGTGCCCCAAATACAATTAATAGCATGGGGCTAATAGCCAGAAACATGCTTTTGTTTAAATTACCAGGATAAGCTTTGCGAATGGCGTATGCACCATAAGCTTTGTTGCGTTGCTCAAAAACAACCTCATCGAGGTTATTATTTGAAGTGTTAAACAGGTTCATAGCATTGTTGGATTTAACTATAAAACACCAAAAAGCTTAGGCAAGTTGTATGACCAAATTTGAATGACAGATATATGACAATATAAAAAAAACAACTAATACATGTAACTATGGAGTTTCGGCTTGAACCTAGCTTACTACATTGGTTCGAAATAAAAAAAGGAAGCAGATTACTCCACTTCCTTTCTGTACTAAAAGCTGACGGCTAAAAGCCAATGGCCTTCTAAGCATCTTTCTTGAACCAAGATTTACAATTACCTTCTGGGTTAACTGGCCCTTTGAATAATTGGCAACCATTGCAACCATTAGGTTGGGTTCCAACTTGCATGAAACGGCAATTGCCACAATTCTTTTCAGCGTCAGTTGATTTAGCAACATACATAACTGTTTCTCTTTGCTTTACATCAGCTTCTGCTAAGCCAGAGATATCGTTGCAATCTGCAGCGGCAGCGGTTGGCTCAGCAGCAGCTGGTTCAGCGGCTGGAGTAGTTGTTGCGTTGGCATCGGTTTTAGGTGCATCGCCACCACAAGCTGCTATTAAAACACTTGCAGATAATGCGCCAATTGAGGCTGTTTTTAGGAAATTTTTTCTGTTCATTGTTTAGATTTTTTAATTGATTTTGATACGAAAATATAACCTCAAACAACAATTTAAATAAGATAGTTTGAATATTTACTTATTTAGAATTAATAAAAATAAAATCGTAATATCCTGAATTTAAAAGTCAACTATTTAGCAATTATGAATTGCTCAATCTTAATAGTATTATCTACTTGTAATTTTAGTATATATGAAACTGCTGAAAGAGAATGAAAATCTAAAGTAATTTGATTGTCAGGTTCTGCAACCTTCAAAATCTCATTGACCTTTCCCCCTAAAATATCAAATATTTCAATTTTATAAACTCCTTTACCAGAAGAGTTAAATACAATATTGAGTTCATCCACAGCTGGGTTGGGAAATAGATTAAAAATATCTAACGATTTCAACTCGTTAATTTGGAAATTTTCATTGAAGTTTCTTTTGAGAGATTCTTGGAGAGGAATACTGCGATTGTTTGGAATTTGAAGCAATGAAATACATTCTTCGAA
>JBILJL010000371.1:0-2580 GCA_044377255.1 Bacteroidia bacterium | reverse complement strand
AACCCCGCATTTCATGCGGGGCTATTATTTTTCAAGCCCTTCAGGCTTTTTAATTCAGAATTCAGCATTCAGAATTCTGAATTATTTTTTATCCTCCTAAAGCTCTGTGTCTTCTCTTCGTGCCCTCTGTGGTTATTTCTTCACATCTCCAAATCACCTCTTCTCCCCATCTTTCTTCTCTTCCTTGAAACTCGTTCTTGCGTAATTAATTCCTAATCTATTTAATCTTTCTTGCTGTAGTTTAATTCTTAGGAAGAAATCATCGTAGTTTTTATTTTCTTTTTTGCTCCAAACAACCTCTGCAAGTGCCGCCATTCTTGGCATGGCCATGTATGCTACTTGTTCTGTTGTGGTAATATATTCTGTCCAAACATTGGCTTGTGCGCCCAAAATATATTTGGCTTCTTCCGCAGTTAAAGTATCTGGTGTGGGCTCATAACTATACACTTTTTCTAGTGGTGTAAATCCTCCAATGGCATGTGGTTCTGTTTCTGGGTTGCCTTGGTAATGATCAAAATAACAATGTGAGCCCGGACTCATAACCACATAATGTTGTTGTTTGGCAGCGGCAATTCCTCCCTCGGTTCCGCGCCAACTCATAACGGCAGCGTTGGGTGCTAAGCCACCTTCTAAAATCTCGTCCCAACCAATAATCATGCGCCCTTTGGCGTTCACTATCTTTTCTATGCGGGTAATAAAATACGATTGCAATTCATGTGCATCCTTCAAGTTTTTCTCCTTCATGAGGTTCAAACAGAAGGTAGATTTATTCCACTCATCCTTCAAAACTTCATCGCCGCCAATGTGAATATACTTGCCAGGGAAAAGTGAAATTACTTCGTCTAATATGTTGCCTAAAAATGTAAATGTTTCTTCTGTAGGGCAAAATACGTTGGTTTCAACGCCCCATTTCATGCCTACCTCGCAAGGTTTGCCGCTACAAGAATATTCTGGGTAGGCCGCCAATGCTGCTAATGCATGACCGGGCATTTCAATCTCGGGCACTATGGTAATGTGGTTCATGCTGGCATAAGCTACAATTTCATTGATTTCATTTTGGGTATAAAATCCACCATATCTGGTGCTGTCGAACTTATTATCGGCATAAGCGCCAACCATTGAACCCTTCCGCCAAGCCCCAATTTCGGTTAGTTTAGGGTACTGTTTAATTTCTATTCGCCATCCTTGGTCATCTGTTAAATGCCAATGAAAAACGTTCATTTTATACATAGCTAACATGTCGATGTATTTTTTAATAAAGCTCGCAGGAAAGAAATGCCTAGAACAATCCAAATGCATGCCACGCCATTCATAACGCGGGAAATCTTGAATGGCACAACAAGTTATTTTTAAGCTTTCTTTAGGTTCAAACGGTAATAATTGAATGAAACTTTGTAGGCCGTAGAAGATACCTGAGTTGGCATTAGCCTTTATTACAATGGCCTTCTTACCAACATTTAATTCGTATTTTCCTTCAATATTTTTTTCGGTTTGAACCAATTCTAAGCTGATGTAATTGCCTTTTTTAGGTTTGATAAAACTAGTAGAAATGGCTAATTGATAGCCGTAATTGCTCAGTAAATAATTGTTTAAATAATTTGCTTCTTGCACCAAAATTGCATCGTTGATGAGCAACATACAATTGCTATTTAAGGTAAACTCTCCCTTGGTAATACTTGCCAAAGCCGGTGCCGGAATAATGGGCAATGTTTTTTGCTTTACCTGGGCCTGCAAAAATGTACTAAGTAAAAATATGGCCAAGAAAAGGACTTTAGTTTTTGTAATCATATCAATTGCTTAATGAGTCAAATATAAAAAAAGAAAGGATTATATCTTCTCCGTTCAAGCCTATAATTTTTGAAATAGCAATTTATTTTTTTGGTTCAAACCAAAAGATAAAAATAAATAAACCTTTTGCAGGCCTATATTTTATTAATCATTAATTATCAATTATAATTAACTTTAAATAATTTGGCATTTGGCAGGAGAATGAAAGAAGATATTGTTAAATTTGCCCAAACAGCGTTCTGATAACAACTTATTTTTAGAGAGTGTATTCGCAAAGCCTTGAAAATAAGCAGTGAATTAGCTTTGCGTTGTTATTAAACCCAAAAAACAACCATGTCGGATAACCATACAAATAAAGAAACACCCATAAATTTCATTGAGGAAATCATTGAAGCTGATTTAAAATCTGGAAAATATTCATCCTTGATCACCAGGTTCCCGCCAGAGCCCAATGGATACTTGCATATTGGTCATGCCAAATCTATTTGCCTTAATTTTGGTCTGACCCAAAAATACGGCGGAAAAACCAATTTGCGATTCGATGATACCAACCCTTCAAAAGAGGAATTAGAATATGTTGACAGCATTAAAGCCGACATCAAATGGCTAGGTTTTGATTGGGCTGAGGAGCTTTATGCCAGTGATTATTTTGATCATTTGTATCAATTTGCGCATACCTTAATCAAAAAAGGATTGGCCTATGTAGATGATTCTACTGCCGAAGAAATTGCTGCTACCAAAGGCACGCCAACCGAGCCAGGTACAGGAACAGTATACAGAAATAGAAGCATT
>JBILJL010000369.1:0-2590 GCA_044377255.1 Bacteroidia bacterium | reverse complement strand
CGTACTTCTTAACGGGAAGGTCTCGATTTATCGGGAACAGAAAGTGCCACAGAAAGGAAAACTACTCCCCAACTCTGTTGGGGAGAAAAGGTGAAAAGGCGAGGTAAGAGCTCACCGGGTGTTTAGTGATAAACATTGCATGGTAAACCTTATGCGTTGCAAGGCCAAATAGGCAAGAAATAAAAGGGTGTTCGCTTAGCACCAACAGCCTCGGGTTGTTTTTCTTGCGGGTAGGCTGCTACATCTTGTTAGCAATAACAAGGGCAGATAAATGATAGTCACACCAATGGTCAAAAGCCATTGGAGGTACAGAACCCGGCTTATCGTTTTGTGAAAGATAAAGGGGCTTCGGCCCCTTTTCCAATTTTAAAGAAACAAATTGTTCCATATATCGTTAAACAAATACATGATAAATTTAACTAGCGTAGACCAACTTAACGAGGTAGATAGCCTTTCAAACCAAAGGCCCGTAATAATTTTTAAACACAGCACCACCTGCAGTATCAGCAACACCGCCTTCAATCGTTTCCAAAAAGCTTATGCCAAAGAAAATGAAGATGAATTACCGGTATTTTATTTAGACCTGCTCAAGCACCGTGATGTTTCCAATGAAATTGCCAGAAAGTACGCTGTTGAGCACCAATCGCCGCAAACATTGCTTATTCGAAATGGAAAAAGTATTCACCATGCCTCACATTTTGAAATTGATTTATCAGAAATAAAAGAATCAATTTAATGGATTTATTGCAGTTGCCATTTAACAAATTAATTGGTGTCAAAGCAGCAGATAAGGCACCCTATTTACTCATGCTGCCAAGTCTGAATCAGTACCAAAATCACCTGCAATCTGTTCATGCTGGAGCATTGTTTACCCTAGCAGAAGGCACTGCCGCTCAATTTTTGCTCAATACCTTTACAGATATACAAAACATTATTCCTGTTGTAAGAAAGGCCGAGGTAAAATTTAGCAAACAAGCTATTGGCGCCATTTATGGCAAAGCCCAGTTACATCAATGCACAGAAGGAGAAATAAGAATCGGATTGAACCAAAAAGGAAGAATCAGTTTTTCAGTTTTGGCCAGCATTCACAATCAAGACCACACACAAGTTTTTGCTGGTATGTTTGAATGGTTTGTAAGCAAAAATTGATAACTATTCTTTGATAAACTTTTTAGGTAAAGTAGTTAAGTTATTTTGGTTCGATCCAACATAAATAAAGTAAACACCAGGCTCCAAGGCGGCAACTTCAATTTGTTGTTTGTTCAACTTCGTGTTCGTAACCAATCTTCCCAAATTATCATAAATTTCAACAAAATCTACTTGTTCGCTTGAAACTATGTTTAACAAATCCTTGCATGGATTTGGGAATAGTTGAATGTTCCCAGTTTTTTTAACTTCAGAAACACTTAGTGGTGCATAATTTAAATAAATATCGTCTAACCATAATCGGCTGCCTGCAGTAGGTGTAAACCCATCAATACTTGAGCTTGCAATAAAAAATACAGAATCTGGTGTGTTACTGTTTAAATAAGTTAAAGGTTTAATAATTTGAGTATAAGTTTCAATGGCTGTTCCATTCGACCACTGGGCGAAAGCAATGGTATCAGAATTTTTAGTTGTGGCATTCCATTTAGTTAATAGGATGCTTACCGCAGAGCTATCACCAATTTCGGGTAAACTCTTTACCCAAAAATTAATACTTGTAGGCCTAGAAGTAAATGCAATTTTGTTTTTAACTAAATCAGGTTCACCTGTTGCGTCAAGAATATTACCAATGGTAATCAAACCAGGTAAATCTCCAAAGTTATTTTCAATAGTTTCTAAAAATGCTGCTGAGGTTCCTGAGTGTGAATCAGAAGATTTAGTGGTGCTTTCATCAAACCCAAATTGCTTCAATGGATTTAGGGTATACCAATTATTGGGCTCACTAAAGGTAGTACTCCCAATTGTTTTAACCGTCCAAGTTTCAAAACCACTATTTTGAAATTGAGTTTGAGCCATGGTGAAATTAAAAACCATCGAACTCATTAAAAAGCATAGTAAGGCTGTTTTTTTCATAAAATACTGTTTGTTTATCTTTCAAATTTACCATTCGCTATTTGATATTCTAGTTTTGTTCTATAAATGGCAATTTTTTACTCCTAAATGGATAATTTAATACACGTATCCTAATTTCAATCCACCTTTTGTTTATTAACAAATTTTTAGAATGGTTGAAATACCTTAAAATTTGTTCCGTTATACCAATATGCCAAAAGGACTAAAAATTGTATTGATCATCGTTTTGATCCTACTTTCGCTCGCTGGAAGCTTGTTTATTTATGTTTATCAAAACATAGATCAACTAAAATCATACGCACTTAAAGAAGTTAATTTAATGCTGAAGGCTGAGTTAAAGGCCGAAAACATTGATGTTACAGTGATGAAAACTTTTCCAAAGGTGAGCTTGGCGTTTAATAACATCAGTATTGCTGACCCAATAAGGCCTAACAAATTTGTGCTCCAAGCCAAATCACTTTACCTAGGCTTTGATATTTATGATGTAATCAATGAACGATATAAAATCAACTTGGTTGACTTAGACAGCGGA
>JBILJL010000368.1:0-2607 GCA_044377255.1 Bacteroidia bacterium | reverse complement strand
TAATACTTTTGGTTTTGGTGGTCACAATGCCTCAGTAATTGTGAAAAAATTTGTAGAATAGGTTTTGTTAAGGACCTTAATTACACATTTAAAGCCGCGTTCGGCGGACCAACGTTCATTTGCGCTTAAGATAAAATCGGTTACAGGCATTATGCCTATGAGTCTGCATGCTTATGAGCAAGCACTGCGCCACCACTCAGTTTCGCGCACCATACACCAGAATGGTTATAAAGACAGCAACGAGCGTTTGGAGTATTTAGGTGATTCAATGCTCAATGCCATTGTAGCAGAATTTCTATTTAAAAAATATCCATTTAAGGATGAGGGCTTTTTGACCCAATTGCGCTCAAAAATAGTGAGCAGAGAAAGCCTCAATGAATTGGCCATTAAAATTAATTTGAACTTGCTTTTAGATTACGACCGCAAGGCCATGCAAAACATCAATTTGCGCAATAGCATCTTTGGCAATGCCCTAGAAGCATTTATTGGCGCCATTTACTTAGATGCAGGATTTGAGGGCTGTAAACAATTTATCGTAGACAACCTTTTAAGATTTCATATTGACGTTGACAAACTGCAAAGTACCGAAACCAATTTCAAAGGCAGGTTAATTGAATTTGCCCAAAAGAATGGTAATTCCATGGATTTTGATGTGGAAGAAATTTCGGATGGCAAGAACAAAATCTATAAAATTACGGTAAAATATGCCGGCGAAATAAAAGGCATAGCCGAACACACCTCCAAGAAAAAAGCCGAACAAATGGCCGCCCAAAAAACTTTTGAATTGATGGGGTTGAGTATGGATAAGTAGGAGTTGGTTTAAAAAACCAGTTAATTAAATACGATACAATAAAGTATAAAAGGGAAATATACTTACTTCTATATTACCTAAAGTTCAAACCATATTGTGATACTATTTCATCTTTCCATTGAATTTTTACGAAATGGCAGAGAGTATATATAGAATGAGTTTTGAAGAACTAATTAAAATTTTACAAAAAGATATTTAGTTAAGATTTTAAGATATAATTACGTTTAATAGGTGTTAAAACAATAATATGTTCAATGGTTGTATTACTTAACAACAGAGACAAAACCGTCATTTAAATAAATAGTGAACCGAAAACATAGACTTTAGAAAGAAGTGAAAATAAATAAAAAATCGTAAACTTGCAATGTGGAAGAACAAGGTTACATAGAAGTTAAAATTGATGGTTTAATTGGCAACAAACCGATTAAACCCATTGATATAGACATTGCAGATATTAAAGAAATTATCAGCGATGTAGAAACGTTCTTGTACCCTAAAAGAGGAGATAAAGCAGAACGACCGCATATTTCATATAAGTTAGAAGAAGGTTCGGCAAGGCATTTATTTTACTTGCCCATATCAAGTGTTTTATTGTTTAACGGTTTGTCAGGAGAAATTAACAATAGAGGAAATATTGATTTTTTGGATTCCAAAAGAGCGGAGGTTATTGATAAATTTCAACGTAATGCAAAAGAAAAAAATCTTGAAATTACGTTTTACAGTTCTTCAAATCCAAAACCATTATTAAAAATAAACAAAGAAACTCAATTTTTCAAAATAGCTGCTACACATATCGAAACTGAATTTGTTTTGTATGGTAAGGTCAATGAAGAATGGGGGAATAATCCGAACTTTCACTTATTAACAAAAGAGTATGGAAAGCTTGTTATAAGTGCCACTGAACAACAGTTATTGGAGGGAGAAAAGCGTTTGTTTAAAATTTATGGGGTAAGGGCAAAGGGAAAACAAAACCTTATAGATGGCAAACCTTTTGACCTTAAATTAATTGATTATATTACCTACAATCCAAATTATGATGAACATAAATTGGATTTGCTAATAGAAAGAGCTTCGGTAATTTGGAATGCAATCCCTAATGTAGATTCTTGGTTAAACGAATTAAGAGGAGGGACAAATGGATAGTATTCTACTCGATACTTCTTTTTGTATTCGTTTGCTTAAGAGTAATGACCAATTACATCAAAATGCAAAGGATTATTTTAAATACTTTTTAGAAAAAAAAGTAGAAATATATTTGTCAAGCATTGTTATTGCCGAATACTCTGTTAAAGATGATGCCCATAATTTACCTCTTGAATTTGTAAAAATTATCCCATTCGATTTTTTTGATGGAAAAACAGCAGGAGAGTTTCATTCAATTTTAATCAATAATAAAGAGCAAGTTGCTAATATTGAACGCAACGTAATAAAAGATGATTGTAAGTTGATAGCTCAGATATTCAATAGGAAAATTGCGGCATATATTACAAAAGACAAAAAATCTTTTGGACAAATCTTTATGCCAATACAAAAGGAAAATGGGCTTAAAATAGAATTATTGGATTTAGAAATCCCATTGAAAGAATTCAAAGGTGAGTTGTTCTAATAGTTGGCTACTAATATACAATCATTACCCAATGTACACCATTTCTAACTATTATATTTCTAGTGCTAACATGGAAATATTAAATGGAGTAGAATATACATATATTTATGCTGGTGGTGAACCCATTGCAATTCATAAAAAAACTAGTCCTACAAGTTCAGAAATATTTTATTTACACCTTGATTACCAA
>JBILJL010000367.1:0-2614 GCA_044377255.1 Bacteroidia bacterium | reverse complement strand
AGGGCAAATAGCATCAATGGATTGATATCCGATTCCACCAATTCAACTATCAATGGGATTGAAATAGGCACTAGCGTGGCAAATGCAAATATAATTAACAATGCCATCTCAGACATGCAAACTCTATATAGTCCAATTGTTTCAACCATTAATGGAATCTATATCAATAACCCAGTAGCTGGGAATATTAGTAGGTTGTACCACAATACCATTTATTTGAATGCATCTAATTCTGGCAATTTGGTTTCTTCTTGTGTTCGAACCAATATTTTTTCAGAAGTAGAAATGAGAAACAATGTATTGGTGAACCGATCATTGGCTCCGCTGAATGGCTTCACCAGTGCATTTTATAGAGAAGGAACTAATCTGGTAACTTATAGAATGGGTTCAAACAATAATTTGTTTTTTGCTTCTGGCACACCCGGAAGAGTTGCGATGTATACTGATGGCAATTTTAGAGATTCTACTATGTTGCAATACAAAACAAGAATGGGTGTAAGAGAAACACAAAGCCTTCAAGAAGATTTGTTGTTTTCACAAGGAATAACTCCACCCTATCAAATTTATCCTCATCCAATTGGCGCCACACAGGTGGAATCTGGAGGAAATATAATTGATACGCCATTTGCCGTTCATACAGATATTAACGGAGTTCCACGAAATAGAAGGTATCCCGACCTCGGGTGTTATGAAGGTATAAATACTTTATTGGATTCTATTAAACCTCAAATTAACTATCCAATTGTACCAGGCGTTGCTGTTTTTATGCCAGCTCCTTTGATCCAAGCAAGCATAACAGATAGGTTTGGCATCAGGCATATTTCTAGCCTAAGACCAAGGATGTATTTCAAGAAAAAAACTGATGTAAATAGTTTTATTGCAAATACCTCCGCATCTGGTGGATGGAAATTTGTAAATACGAGCGACACCATTAATCAGTTTAGTTTTCAAGTTAATTATGCTCTTTTAAATTCTCCTATTGCAGCTGGAGATACCATTCAATTCTTCATTGTAGCACAAGACAGCAATAACAATACAGGAGCAGGAAGTATTGGATTTAACGCACAACCCATCAATAATAATTTAACTGCAAGCGCCTTTCCAGTTAGTGGAGAATTACCATTTTTTACCATTCTAGATACCTTGTCTGGTATATACACTGTTGGAACTGGAGGAAACTTCAACTCATTGACTCAAGCTATTGGTAAAATAAACAATAGTTTGATTACTGGTCCAATAGAAATGAGGCTTATCAATACTATTTATGCGCCTGTGAGCTCCAGCGGACTTGAAGTATTTCCAATTGTTTTGAGAAATACAAATGGGGCAACCGCCACTAATAATATTGTTATAAAACCTGAAATTGGGATGAACAGTTTGGTTTTTGGAGCGGTAGACTCTGCCTTAATTATTTTTGGAGAAGGAACCAAATTTGTGAGTATCAATGGATCAAATAACAACACCAATTCAAGAAACTTAAGATTCCAAAATACTCATGTAAATGCAAGAAGTATTTTCCAATTCCAAAGTTTTGGATCAAATGGAGGCATACAAAACTATAACTTGTCAAATTTAATTTTAAAAGGGGGCAGTCAAACTACTACACAAGCTTTTGTTATTGGAACTAAAACGGGAATAACCCCTGCATCTACAGGCAAGGCAAATGGGGTTCAGAATATACAAATAAACAACTGCAACATCTACAATTGCTTGGTTGGAATAATGGCAGTAGGTAGCAATTCTAATGCTATTAATCAATTAAGAATCATTGGCAATGCCATAGGAACAGATTCAGCCTTTAGTAGAATTAGGATGACCGGTATATATTTAGAAGGAGCAACTAATGCCAGAATTGAAAGGAACTTACTTTACAACTTTGAAAGCAATGTAAATACCATTATGACTGGGATTGCCTTTGCCAATGATGTAAGCAACTCTGTTATTAAAAACAATACTATTACTGGGTTTAGGGTTTATAGCACGAGTAATAGCGCTGTTTATGGCATACATATGCAATCGAACATCAATTGCCAATTCGATTCAATTTATAACAATAGCATAAGCAATATCCTTTGTTCATATAATGGAAGCGGATTAAGCGTGATATTTAATACCTCTGGTATAAGGATTGAAGGTGGTTTGCATTTAAAAGTATTTTATAACTCTGTTCATTTAAGTGGTTTTGATATTTTTGGATATGGACAAAATTCCTCTGCGGCTCTTATAATTAATTATACCGGGCCGTATACAGGAATGGATATTAGAAACAATATTTTCAGCAATACCATTGTCAATAATATTGCTGGAGCAAAACAATGTGCTTATTGGAATAATAGTGGTTTTCCCTTAACTGGAAGTATAGTTAATTATAATAATTTTTTTGTAAGTGGTAGCTCAGGATTTCTTTTGTCATATGGATTAAATACAGCTAATACTATTAGTGATTTAATCATTGCTTCAAGCTCTAATGCTAATTCTATAAATAGAAATCCACGGTTTAACTCCATTTCTAATGTAATGCCCAACAAAAAAGGAAACTTAAACATTGGGATAAATATTGCTGGATTAAATACAGATATAGTAGATTCAATAAGGCCATCTAGTAATACAAGAG
>JBILJL010000366.1:0-2619 GCA_044377255.1 Bacteroidia bacterium | reverse complement strand
ATATTTCCTTTTTCTTCCTGCATTTTTTCAATTCAATTGATTGGTCGAATATACACCCAACTTACCTGCCTTTGAAATGATGGGTAAGATATAAACAGCCTAAAAATATTTGGGGATAACCTGTTGAATATTTCTCGGAAGATAGTTTAGTTGTTTGAATACCAATATATATTTAGTAAACACTACCCATTTTATTTCTAATGGCAATGAGGTTCAAGTGAATGTATTGTAGGCGCCAAATTAGCGAGTACTTTATTTTTAAACATAACTTGCGCATAAATTTGGCCATTTCATTTCAGCAAAAAGTTTAAACAATTCGAATAGAGTTTTTGAAAATAGGCTTTAAAGTGGTTTATTCGCCTTACATAAGAAATTAATAAAGTGCCAGCAGATAGTATTCAGGAATATGCCAAGATAACCCATGATTTGAAAGCTAGGAAGTTTCAACCCATTTATCTTTTGCATGGTGAGGAGAGTTTTTTTATAGATGAAATAGTTAATTATATAGAAGCCAATGCCCTAACCGAGGGTGAAAGGGCTTTTAACCAAACTGTTTTTTATGCCAAGGATATCGAAATAAACGCGGTGTTGGATAATGCCCGCAGGTATCCAATGATGTCGAACTACCAAGTTATTATTGTAAAAGAAGCTCAAGGGTATAAAAAGCTAGATGATTTTGAAGCTTACTTTGAAAACCCGGTTCCATCCACCATTCTGGTTGTTTGTGTTAAAGGCAAAAAGGTTGATGGCAGAAGCAAGCTATACAAAGCTAGTAAAAAGTATGTTAGCTTTGAGTCGAAACGACTTTACGAAGACAGTGAATTGCCGCGTTGGATCAAACAGCGTTTAAACGAACGTGGCATGAAAATTAGCGAGAGCAATTGCATGCTCATTGCTGAGCATGTTGGCAGCGATTTAAGTAAGGTGGCCAATGAAATTGAAAAATTACTTATTAATAAAGGCGATTTAATAGAAGTGAACGAAGCCATGATTGAAAAATACATTGGCATCAGCAAAGAATTCAATGTATTTGAATTGCTATCTGCCATTGCGCAAAGAAATACCAAACGAACCTTTTATATCAACTACCACTTAAGCAGCGCCAAAGATTTCTCCATAATTCCATTACTTGCCCAATTCAACAGTTTTTTTATGAAAGGGATTGTGATGAAACAAGCACAAGTAAAAGACCAAAAAGGAATGATGGCTATGGGTATTGGGTTCAGACAAGTAAGAGATTTTGAAAAGTTAACTGCCAATTTTAGTTTAATTGAACTCGAAAAGGTCATGACTTTGGTAGCAGAATACGACCTAAAAAGTAAAGGAGTGAACCAAAATTCCTTTGGTGATATAGAATTAATGAAAGAATTTCTCTTTAAGATTTTCTATCGCCCTTCACTGGTAAATTAGGTTTTGTTAATAATTTTGTAACATTTCGGTACTAAAACTTTTTTTTATGAGCATTTTTTATAATTTTGAAATCTAACATTTAAATACTTAATCAAAAAATAAATGAAAAAAATCTACTTAATGGCTCTTTCTATAATGGCAACTAGTGCTTTTGCACAAAAGCCATTAACATTCAAAGGGCAAAACGAAAGTCGTCAGGCAACTAAAATTCAAGAAAAAATTCAAGCACCGCCTGCGTCCACAACTTCTGGTCCAAATATTGAATTTAAAGCATTGGGAAAAAAATCATTCTTAACCAAAATTGGTGAAACACAAAACGACCAACAAACAAATGCTTCTGTTTACCCTCGTATTCAATTATTACCAGGTGGTAAAGTTTCGGCAGCATGGACGTTTAGTTCAGATCCAGCACCATATTCAACAAGAGGTTCAGGCTACAATCATTTTGATGGCACCACTTGGGGCGCAAAGCCAACTGCTAGAGTTGAGCCTTCTAGAACTGGTTTTCCTTGCTATGTATTTAACCCAACCACCAATGAGGAAATTATTACCTCTCACAAAGTAGATGCCTCAACAGGTAATGCTGGTGGTATCCTTTTTAATCGCAAAGCAGGCGTTGGTCCTGGCACTTGGACTTCTACTAATGCGCTAGATACTTCAAGCACACGTCCAGGAGTATTATGGGTTCAAACAGCTATTTCTGGAGATTATATGATTACCTACGGTTCCTTTACTGATTCTTCTTCTTCACAACCAAACAGAGTTGTTATTGATGGGATCAGAACTCCTCAAGTTTATTCTAGGTACCAATTTAGTACCAATACTTGGTTAGTTAAAAATCAATTGTTACCAGGTTACACCAGCGATCGCGTTTACAGCGGAGGTGGCGACAATTATTCAATTGATGCAAATGGAAATAATGTTGCAATTTTAGTGGGTGGTTTAACAGATGATTTATCACTTTACAAATCTTCTGATGCCGGTGCTACTTGGACAAGAACTATTATCGATTCATTTCCTGTGCCTGCATACAATTACAAAACATTATTTGATACAACCTATTCAAATGATGGTTCAGTTAATGTAAGTATTGATGCAAATGGCGTGGCTCATTGCTTCTGGGCTTTATCAAGAGTTTTAGATGCAAATATTGATGATAACTCTGTTAGTTATTTCCCTGGTCAAAATCAAATTCGCTACTGGTCTGAT
>JBILJL010000064.1:0-9672 GCA_044377255.1 Bacteroidia bacterium | reverse complement strand
GCAATAGCAAGTATGCCTTTGAGTTTGCAAAAACCATTTACCATGAATGTGAAAGGGTTTAAATACCATGAAATTGCAGCCATTCTCAATATTCCTATCGGAACTGTTAAAACAAGGATTTTTGTTGCCAGACGAATATTGAGAACTAGCCTAGCCGTATATGGCAAATTATACGGATACAACAGAGAGTTAGAAGTAGCATAAAATCTTTTTTTATTATTTTAAAAGCAATTTGATTTCAAATTGCTTTTTTTTTAATATTTATTTTATCAAATTGCGATTGAACAAGCAATAAGGATATTATTATGATGAACATGAAGAAAAGTATTTTAATGATTGCATTTGCATTGGCCTTCGCTAACGCTTTTGCACAATTTGGGACTTTTAAGAAAAAAGATGACATTGAGAAATTTAAAGATACACGTTTAGTTGTAGTGCTTTTTCAAGACAGTGCTTACAGCGCTTCCATTATTGCTGCCGTTGAGCGCTATTGGACGTTTACCGGTTTTGAATTTGCAGAAGACACTGCATTGTATCGCTACAAAAAAGGTGATTTCGCTTTTATGTATTTTAGTAAATCTAAAGGTTCAAAAATAAAAGCCAGGGTTGCGAGCTCAGAAGAAGACATGAATGCTTTTGTCATTACCAAAAAATTTAGCCGCAGAATAGTACCAGAAAATTTATTGGTTTACGGATTTTGTGGCAATAGAATTGATACAAATGATTGGGAAACTGAATCAACAAGAGCCGTTCAACTTATGAATAATTATTTAAATTTTGCTGTCCAAGCAAAAAGTAATAGTGAAATTAGCCCTAGCAGCATGATGAGTAATTACCCCAGTGACAAAGCACAATTGGTTGATAAAAAACTCCTAATAGAGGAGAAACAACTAGAGCTCAAAGGAAAAGAAGATGCTCCCACTTTATTTGATGGCGATGTGGAAGAGGTAGATATTGAGGAGATTCAAAAAGCCATTAAGTGGCAAGACAATGGCCTAGCTTATTACTATTATTCCAAAGATGAAAAGTTCTGTAACAAACTTGTGCTAAGTGCAGCCAACAGTGAGTTGATGTATTTTACCAACGAATCTCCTGAAAAGTGTAAATGTAATGCAGGTAATTTAAAAGCCTTAAAGGATATTAAAGTAAAGGCTATTAAAGCTGGGCAATAGATTATTCTAAGCCCCAGCAATCATACAAGGTGTTAATATATACATTTTCCTCACTTTCCATTTTCTCATCGGCCATAACTACTTTCATGGCAAACTCTAGGAGTTTATTTCTTTCATCTATAGATGATATTTTAAAAAATTGTTGTGCTGTTTCTGTAAAGTGGTTTAACCTTTCATCTGCCGGACATACCCTCAAAAAGGCCTGTTCTTTAATGATTTCAATCGGTTGCTGAAACGACTCTTCTAAAAATTCTAATACCACAGAACTTTCTGAACTTTGAATATTACCATCAACCAGACTTAGAATCATAAGTATATGAAATCCAGCCTCAGTTTTATTCATTTTTTGTATAAATTGAGTAGGCATGTTTTATGAATTGAGAAGTGAAATTAAGCTTAATTCTTGGAATAGCAAATTTTTCCTTCACAATGAATTTTAAATATTTTAGCAATCTATTTAATCTCAGTGCTTAAGTTTGTTCCAAATTCTTACAATCAATTAAAAAATAATATATGAATGATCCTAAAATGAAGTTTGGTACCAGGGCAATTCACGCTGGTCAAGAGCCTGATCCAACTACAGGTGCTGTTATGACGCCAATTTATCAAACGAGTACTTATTGGCAAGAAAGTCCGGGCAAACACAAAGGATACGCTTACGCGAGAGGCAAAAACCCTACTAGAACAGCCTTGGAAAAATGCTTGGCCTCCCTAGAAGATGCCAAACATGGTTTGTGTTTTAGCAGCGGTATGGGTGCCACAGATGCGGTTATAAAATTGTTACAACCCGGTGATGAAGTAATTACTGGAAATGATATTTATGGCGGAACCTATAGAATGTTTACCAAAGTATTTGCAAATTTTGGCATCAAATTTCATTTCATCGACTTAAGCAACCCTAGCAATATTATTCCTTATATCAATGCAAATACCAAATTGCTTTGGGTAGAAACTCCTACCAATCCTACCATGCAAATTATTGATATTGTTGGTTGCGCGGCTATTGCAAAAACACATCACATTACCTTTGCAGTAGACAATACTTTTGCTTCTCCCTATTTGCAAAATCCATTAAACTTAGGCGCCGATATAGTGATGCACAGTGTTACAAAATACCTAGGTGGTCACAGTGATGTAATAATGGGCGCCCTGCTAACCAATAACGATGAGATGTATGAGAGATTAGCTTTTATTCATAATTCATGCGGAGCCACTCCCGGACCAATGGATAGCTTCTTGGTTTTGCGTGGTTTAAAAACACTCCACCTAAGAATGAAGGCCCATTGCGAAAATGGTATTCAAATAGCCAACTTCCTAAAAAATCATCAAGCCATTGAAAAGGTTTATTGGCCTGGCTTTGAAGATCACCCTAACCATGATATTGCCAAAAAGCAAATGCGCGGATTTGGTGGCATGATTTCTATTGTTTTAAAGGATGCAGATATGCAAAAAACCTTTGATATTGCTTCATCTTTTAAAGTATTTACTCTTGCCGAAAGCCTGGGTGGCGTTGAAAGTTTAGTCAATCATCCTGCTACAATGACCCATGCTTCTATTCCTAAAGAAGAAAGAGAAAAAGCTGGTGTGGTAGATAATCTTTTAAGATTAAGCGTAGGAGTAGAAGATGTAGAAGATTTGTTGGCAGATTTAAAGAATGTGTTTTCTTAAAATGAAATGAAAACAACTTAATTTTATCTTAATTAAATGATAAAAAAGGCCACAAACTCAAGAAAGAGTTCGCGGCCTTTTTTTTTTACTTGCATTAATGATTCCTAATTGCTTACTTGTAATAGCAATTGAAAAGCTAAATAGAGATATTGATTTTCAATTGGTTCATTAAAGTTCAATCAAAATTATCATAAAATTAAGTCAAGTAAACCAAAATAACCATGAATAATTATTTACAATTTTCTTTCAAAAAAATCATTTTCAAAACAATGATTTTTAGTAAAATTAATCTCCTGCCAACATGGATTTTTATGTTGTTTTTGATCCCATTTTCTAATGAGGTTAAGTCGCAATGCTTTACTCCTCCCTCTTATTGCACAGGTATTGGCGCAACCAATGTTGGGGGTTATGCAATGGGTTTTCAAAATATTAAGTTTGGTACCACAGCTGTTCCTTTACAAATTAATAATACCACTCCATCAGGCGCTGGTTCACCTATTTATTTTAATTATACAAATCTCATCGTTAGAGCTGCTGCGAGTGATACAGTATTTTATACGGTAACTGTAGGTAATGGAAATTCAACTACGTTTAGAATTTTTATAGATTATAATAATGATGGAACTTTTGGTGTAGCATTGCCAGAATTGGTTTTTACCTCTGCTCAAATAACTGCTAGCGGACTAGTATCTGGATTCTTTGTTATTCCAGCTACTCTATCTGCTGGGGCTTATAGAATAAGAATGGCAAGTGACGGTTTGAACCAAATACCTCCTCCTTGTGGACCAAGTTTTTATTCTGCCGAATACGAAGATTATACGCTTTTAGTTCCTGCAACCACTGCAGACTTAATGTCGGGAGCATTTACTTCTCCAACGGCAGCCATTGTTGGTAATAATACTGTTTCTTTTAATGTAACCAATATCTCAACTACTACCATTACCAGTGTAGATATCAATTATCAATTAGATTTAAATACACCTGTTACACAAACATTGAGTTCAATTTCTATTTTGCCTGGTGCAACCTATAATGCAGTTTTTAGTACGCAAGTTGCTATACCATCTACGGGTAATTTTGGTTTAAAAGCATGGACAAGCAATCCAAATTTTTCAGGTAATAATACTCCAGTAAACGATACTGTTTGTAGAACATTGGTTACCTATTGTTCTGGACCATTGAGTGGCACTTATACTGTTAATCCAAATGGATCTGGAACCACCAATTATAAATCATTAGGTGGCATAGATTCAGCGCTTACTTCATGCGGGGTTTCTGGGCCAGTTGTTGTTAATGTTACGCCAGGAATTTACAATGAAAATTTAATCATCACCGCTATACCTGGAGCTTCTGCAACTAATAATGTAACCTTTAATGGAAACGGTAGCACCTTGCAATTTAATTGTTCCGCAAGTGATATTGCTATATTACGTTTTCAGGGAGTAAGGCATGTAACAATCGATAGCTTAATTCTTAAATCAACGAATGCTAGTTTTGGTTGGGGTGTACATTTTTTCCAAAATTGTGATTCAAATACTGTAAGAAATAGTATCATTGATTTAACTGCTGTTACTTCAACTACAGCCAATAATTCTGCTGGTATAGTATTTTCTAACAGCATATCTTCACCAACCACAACGGGTAATACCTGTGTTCGAAACAATATTATTAACAACCAAATCAATGGTCACCCTACTTTAGGTGGCATGTATTTTGGCATTGTTGGGGCTCCAGCTACAAGCTCTGGTACATTAACAGCCAACAGATTTGTGAACAACAGAATTCAAAATTTTTATTTTTATGGCATTTATTGGAGCAATAGCAATAGAACTTTGTTTAGGCAAAATTTGATAACTCGTCCAACTAAAACAACGGTTACTACTACTTATGGATTTTACCTTTCAAACGGTTCTAGGGCAGATACCATTGATGCCAACACCATCACCAATTTATTTGGTGGTTCACCAACCAATGCCAATACAACTTATATATTTTACGGTATAAACTATAGCGGCCTTTTGACTGAACCAAATATTATTACCAACAACTTAGTGCATAATATTAAGGGCGACGGGCCATTATATGGTTTTTATCTACTATCTAGTTTCAATCAAAGAATTTATAACAATACGCTACTTTTTGATAATACATTATCTACAAGTGCTACGGCAACTACTTATGGTTTGTATTCAAATACTTCTACTTCAACAAGTAGTACTTTAGATTTTAGAAATAACATTATTTCAATTACTAGAACGGGTAATTCAACCAAGAATGCCATTTTCACAGCAGGTTCATTTGCATCTGGTGCAACATTTAACAAGAATGCCTATTTCAGCAACTCGCCAAATTATGCCTTATGTAATTATGTAGGTGTAAATTATGTAACACTAGCAAATTGGAGAGCAGGCGTACCTACTTTGGATCAGCAAAGTATTGATTTTGCGCCAAATTTTGTGAATACAGCTACCAATAATTATTCGCCAAGAGATGGTGCTTATGATGGCACTGGTGATAACCTTATATCTTTTGCTCCACTTGATTATACAGGCGCTGCTAGAGCTTTACCAATGGATATTGGTGCCTTTGAAGCTAGTCCTATTGCTCTTGATGCGGCAATGAGTGAGATTGTATTTCCAGTAGCTCCCTACACCGCAGGTTTACAAACTATATCTGCTAAAATTAGAAATGCTGGTACTACAACTTTAACATCAGCAACACTTAATTGGAGTGTAAATGGTGTTACTCAAACTCCGGTTTCTTTTACCGGAAGTTTAGCTGGAGGTACTGTGAGTGCAAATATTTCATTAGGTAGTATTACCATTGCCGCAAATACCCTTTATAATATTCAGGTTTGGGTTACTTCGCCAAATGGTTTGGCCGACCCTAACACTTCAAATGATTTACTTGGTGGTTTAACAGCGTCTCAAGTTTCTGGAACAGTTACCATTAATTCGGCTGGTTCTGGTCCTGGTGTATTTACTAACTTTACAAATTTTGCTTCATTATTAAAAATAGGTGGATTAGGTGGTGCAGTTACCGCGAATGTACTAATAGGCAGTGGACCATATACCGAGCAAGTTTTCTTTGACGTAATACCAGGTTCAAGTGCCACCAATACCATTACTATTAATGGCAATGGTGAAACCTTGCAGTTCGATAATGTCAATATTGGTAGTTTGGGGATTTTAACTTTAATGGGTACGGACTATTTTAATTTGAATAATTTAACCATTAGAAGTTTGAATACAGGTTATGGAATAGGAGTGATTTTAACGGCTGGCGCCAATTACAATAAAATTCAAAATTGCAATATTAACCTTAGTTCAGTTACAAGTGCCACAGGACTATCTGCAGGTATAGCTTTTACAGGTTCTTTATCAAGCGTGGCTACACCTGGAAATAATGGTTCATACAATTTGATTGAAAACAACTTAATTACTGGCAATAGCACTGGCGGGCCTTATTATGGTATTTCTTACGTTCCTACTAATACCTCAAACGCAGTTAATACATTCAACATCATCAGAAATAATAATATTCGTGATTTTTTTTATTATGGTATGTATGTCACATATTCAGCTGGTTCAATGATATCTGGCAATACCATTTGGAGGCCTACAAAAGCATCTCCTACTACTTTTTTTGGATTTTATATTGCCAATGGTTTAGCTCAAGATACATTTGAAAATAACATCATTAAGCAACCTTTCCAAATGCTGCAAACTACCACGAACCAGTTTTATGGCTTCTATTTAGCTTCAACAAACACACAGGCAACAAGACCTGGAATTTTCAGAAATAATTTAATATATGATATAAAGTCGTCAGGACAAATTCAATGTATTAGTCAAAATTCAGCAGCAAACCAAAGGTTTTATAACAATACCATTGTTGTAGATCATGCTGCTAGCACAAGTACTTCAACAACGTATTTATATTATAATGGTGGTACACCTACAACTACCACTTTACGGAACAATATTTTCTTCTTAAATAGGGGAGGATCTGGCGCGAAATACATTTATTACTTAGCTACTACAGGTGCAGGATACGTAATCAATAACAACGACGTGCATTTAAAACAAGCTGGTACCAATAATTTTGTAGGGTTTTACGCAGCAAATTTCGCCACACTTGCAGCTTGGAGAACAGCAAATGCCAGTGCGTACGATCAAAATAGTGTTGCTGCTGATCCATTATTTAGGCTAAATATTGGCTCAGAATATTATCAGCCAGGAAATGATACTTTAAACAATATTGGGTTTTCCACTACTGATGTGCCAAGAGACGTTACGGGTGCTTTGCGCAGTGCTACGCCTGATTTAGGAGCTTATGAATTTAGTGTGCCTGCCGCCGATGCTGGTGTAAGTAGATTACTTACTCCTTTAAGTCCATTATCATTGGGATTTCAAAATGTGGATGTAAGGATTAAAAGTTATGGAGCAGCAACTTTAACTAGTGCCAATGTTGGATGGGAAATCAACGGTGTTAACCAAACACCTACTAGTTGGTTCGGAAGTTTAAATAATGGAGATAGCGCCACGCATACTGCAGGTGTATTTAATTTTGCCACACCTGGTTTTTATAGGATCAAGGCTTGGTCGTCTTTGCCAAACGGGGTAAATGATAGCTTAAACTTAAACGATACTGTTAATGCAACTGTTTGTACACCATTAGCTGGATTTTATACCGTTAATCCTGCGTTGGCAGTTTCAGATACTAACTTCTTAAATGTAAAAAGCTTTATTCAAACCATTCAATTATGTGGCGTGGCTGGACCAATTAACTTGCAAGTTTCGCCAGGCGTGTATAACGGAGAACTTACCATTGCCACAGGTATACCAGGTTTGTCGGCTACCAATAATGTTACCATTAATGGTGCAGATTCTGCCACAACAAGAATCATTCATGATGGTTCGGTTCAAAGAGCAACCATCTTAATGAATGGTGCCAAGCACTTTACTTTCCGCAACTTAAGTATTGAAGCTACAGCAGCCAGTGGTGGTGGTTATGGGGTATTGTTTACCAATGCAGCAGATAGCAACAAGCTTATCAGGTGTTCAATAAAGACTGCTTTGTTAACCGTTGGTTTTACTACTTTTGCTCCGGTTATATCATCAGGTAATATAATGAATCCAAATACAGCGGGCAATAACGGAAGCTTTATTTCAATTGATAGTTGTAGATTGGTAGGAGGTTATTATGGTGCCACACTTTATAATACTACCTCTCCTAAAGCAATTGGCAATAGCATCACAAATTCAGATTTTATTCAACCATTCTATTCAGGTATCTATGCATTTTGGCAAAACCAATTGGTATTCCATAAAAACCGCGTATTCAATACCGGAAATTTCGTAAATACTTCTTCATTTGCAGGCTATATTTACCAATGTGATAATGGAATAACCATTACAAAAAATCAGTTTGTGGGCCAATTAGGTGGTTATGGTTTGTACCTATTCCAAAACAATGGAACTTCAACATCAAGGAATATTATTGCCAATAACATGATTCAATTAGGTTCTGGCTCATTTACCTCTTATGGTATTTTTGATGCTGGTAATCTTTTCAATGATATTGCACACAATTCAGTTAACAATACATCTGGTGATGCGTCGTATGTAAGTTGTGCATTGTATTATAGTTATGCAAATCCTACAACCAGTAATAATGCTAGAATAGTTAACAATGTATTCTCTTCACCTAATGGTGCAATGGCTGTTTGGTGTGCCAATACAGCTTCACTTGGTTTAACTACTATTTTAGTAAATAATAACGTTTATAATTCTCCATCAACTTATCCTTTCCGAACAGTTAATACCATTTCTCAAACGCTAGCTAATTACAGAGCAGCTCTTGGATTAATTGTTCCAAACATTGATACAAATAGTGTATGGGCTCAACCAAGTTTCTTCTCTACAACCAATCTGCGTTCTATTAGTCCACAACTAGATAGTATGGGATTTGTGTTGGCTACAGTTACAGATGATATTGATGGTAATCCAAGAAGCATAAATGCTCCTGATGCGGGTGTGAATGAATTCTCTAGACCGGGTGAGGATATTGGAGTTATTTCAATTTTACAGCCTACACAACCTGTTGCAATTGGTCAAACCAATGTAAGAGTGGTAATTAGAAACTTTGGTTTAAATACAGTAACTTCTGCCAATGTGAGTTATAAGGTTGATACCTTAATCAGAACCAGAAGTTACGCCGGTACATTATTGCCAGGCGCCAGCGATACCGTATTGTTTGATTCAACCAGTGGTCCTTTAGGTTCAAACCAAAGGTATAATTTTACTGGTGCCTTAGTTACTATGAAAGCTTATACAACAATGCCAAACTCAATAGTTGATCCACAAACATTGAATGATACAACTCAAGTTACATTCTGTGGCTCATTGAGTGGCGTTTATACCATTAATCCTGCTGGTTCTGGAGCCTCCAATTTCCTTACTTTTGCAGATGCCATTAACAAATTAAATTGTGGTGGTGTTTCTGGCAATGTAACCTTCAATATTGCAAGCGGTACTTATACCGGGCAATTAGATTTTACTACCATTATGGGTACAAGCGACTCGGCAAAAATTACCTTTAAATCGCTTACCAACAATGCGGCAGATGTTATTCTTACTTCTAGTTCATCTACATCGGTTGATAATTTTACTGTTCGCTTGCGCGGTGTATCTTATATTAACTTAGAAAGATTAACCATAAGAAATACCAACCCAACTTTTGGTAGGGTAGTTTCCATCAATAAATTTACAAGTAATAATACCAATACAAGTAATATTTTGATTAGAAATTGTGTTCTTGAAGGTATCAA
>JBILJL010000063.1:0-9676 GCA_044377255.1 Bacteroidia bacterium | reverse complement strand
CGGCTCGTCACATCCTGGGGCTGGAGAAGGTCCCAAGGGTTGAGCTGTTCGCTCATTAAAGTGGCACGCGAGCTGGGTTCAGAACGTCGTGAGACAGTTCGGTCCCTATCTGATGTGATCGTTGGAAATTTGAGAGGATCTGACCTTAGTACGAGAGGACCGGGTTGGACGTACCTCTGGTGTATCTGTTGTGGCGCCAGCTGCATTGCAGAGTAGCTACGTACGGATAAGATAAGCGCTGAAAGCATCTAAGCACGAAACTTACCTCAAGATGAGATTTCCTTTAAGGGTCGTAGTAGACGACTACGTTGATAGGCTACAGATGTAAAGCTAGTAATAGCAAAGTCGAGTAGTACTAATTGCCCGTAGACTTACAATTATTCATTAATATGCTAATTACAGTTGTGTTTTCTTCCTAATATTGTCAAAAATGGCCCCTAGCCATTGGCCTCTAGCCGCTAGCAGAAATGCCAGTAGCCAGCAGCCAGAAGCTAGAAGCTGTTTTACGATCTTCTTGGTGACTTTAGCGATGGTGTCCACCTCTTCCCTTTCCGAACAGAGTAGTTAAGCCCATCAGCGCAGATGATACTTGGGTAATACCTGGGAAAGTATGTCGTTGCCAGATTCTTAAAAACCTCCTTACGCAAGTTTGGAGGTTTTTTTATGCTTATTTTTTCGCCACAAAGGCGCCAAGGCACGGAGGTTTTTTCTTTATTTTTCAATTCAAAGCAGCAAAGTAACGATTTTTTTAGCCACCTTTGGGCACCGAAGCCTTTGGCGAAGGTGTCAAGACGCCAAGGCACGGAGTTTTATTTTTTAACTGCTTAATTTGACCCAGAATGGATCACATGTTTATAGCAAACCAAATAGCTAGAGACCTAATACCCCTTTCGGGTCGAATATAAATTAAGCAATCAAAATGAAATACATGAATAGATTTTTTCATTTTGAATTGTTGCTCCAATATCCTTTTCTGATTTGCAACCGCAGACCAATTATTTGCTTTTGGTCCCATTCCTAGGACCACGCCTTGAGAAAAACTACAGAGTTACTATAGCCCAAGTGCTCAATGACCTGCAACAAGTTGTTTCATATTTCTTATATTTGTTTAAATGAAATTATTTGATGAGGATTCTTTTGCAGAGCAAAAAGCACTCAGTTTTTTTAAATAATTAAAACTAAAAACAATGGCAACAAAGATTCTAAAAGGTGTGTTACTTGTTGGGACAACATTAGCACTATTTTCATTCGATCTTCCTAAAGGTTGGTTTAAAGCTGGAACCGATCCAAATGATTATGAAATGATTGTTGACAAAGGTGCTGGTCAAGACGGTAAAAACGCAGCAACAATTAAATCGTTAGAAAAAAACATCAACGGCTTCGGGACATTAATGCAAAATTGTTCTCCTGAAAAGTATGCTGGTAAAAGAGTGCGAATGACAGGCTATATGAAATCTAAAGACGTTGCTGAAAGTGCAGCTTTTTGGTTTCGTATTGACGCTAAAGGCTCAAAAGAACCAAGCAATTTTGACAACATGAATAACAGACCAATAAAGGGGACAACCGATTGGAAAAAATATGAAATTGTTCTAGACGTGGCCTCGGACGCCTCTAATCTTGCTTACGGAGCACTTCTAAGTGGAACTGGACAAATTTGGTTTGACAAAATAACATTTGAAATAGTTGATAATTCAGTTCCTTCAACAAATTTGTATGGCGACAAAAAACAATCTCCGCAATCACCAGTTAATCTTGATTTCGAGGACTAAACAATCCTTGACAAGCAAGACGTTTTATTCTGTTAAGGCACTAAGTATTATATTTTTTTAACCGATTATTTGACCCAGAATGGGTCACGTGTTTATAGCAAACCAAATAGCTAGAGACCTTCGACCCCTTCCGTGTTGAATATAAACTAAGCTAAGAAAACGAAAAATAGGAATCTATTTTTTTGTTTTCATTTTTTATAAAAAGGTGCGGAGGAGTAATTGGTAAACCCAATAGCAAAAGCTAACCTATTTGGTTTGATTGCTTATCTCAATTAAGGCATCTACTAGCATGTTGAGTTCTTTTTCGGTTGTATATAGGTGGGGTGTAATTCTTACGCCGTGAATATTTGCAGTGTTTATGCCAACTGTCCAAATTTTATATTTGTTCAGTAGCATTTTTGCAAGTTCTATTGCATCTATACCCTTAACCCCAACATTTCCAATTCCACAACTTCTAGTTTTATTGCTAGGTGTATTGATGATTATGTTTTTGTTGCTGCTAACCTTTTCTATCCAATAATTCTGCAAATACCTTAATCGCTTTTCTTTATTATCTATACCAATCCATAAGCTATAATCTAAGGCATGGTTGATGGCAATGTCTGTTGCTACTGGATGTGTGCCCGTATGATTGAGTTTCGCAATGTTTGTTTTTGGTACACCGTACTCCCCATAAATAGGCCATAATGCTTCAATATTTTCTTTCTTTACATATAATATTCCAACTCCAAGCGGACAACCAAGCCATTTGTGCAAACTGCTTCCATAATAATCACATCCCAATTCGGATAGTTTAAAATTAAGCTGTGAAACTGCGTGTGCACCATCAACCATTACTTGAACACCCTTGCTGTGCGCCATTTCGCAGATCTTTTTTATAGGTAGTATTTGTCCGCTTATGTTAACCATGTGGCAAACCATTAGCAATCTGGTTTTCTCGGTAATGGCCTGCGCATATAAGTCTACTATTTCTTCATCTGTTTTTGGATCAATAGGTAATGAAATTTTTTTGTTTATAATCCCATACCTATTGGCCTGTTGCTTAAACATATCTAACATACTGCCATAATCTTGCTCTGCCATAACAGCTTCATCGCCTGGCTTCCAATCTATGCCTGAAATAACTGTATCTAGTGATTCTGTTGTATTGCGGGTGATGATTAACTCCTCTGCCTCGCATTCTAAATAGTTAGCCAGCCTTTTTTTTGTGTTCAATTTATCTTCAAATTGAACTGTGCGCAAATAGTAGGAGCCTTCTAAATTTATTTTTTGAATATCCTGTAAATAAGCTTCCAAAACTGGCTGGGCCATAATACTGTAATATCCATTTTCAAGATTAATGTAATCCTTCTTTATTAAGTAATGACTTCTAATTTCATCCCAATTACCAGTAAAAGGAATGCCATAATTTGGTTTATTAAACCTTTGTAAAAAATTTTTACTCTTTGCTTCAAATGGCAATAAAGCCCCAATTGCCAGTGACTTTAAAAATTGTCGTTTACTAAATTGCATACAACAAGATAGCTATTTGGTTCAAAAAATCAATAAGCTAATGAAAAAATAATATGGTATTGCGTGCTTATTTGTGCTCTTTTTGCTGAGCTTTATTATAACGGACATTGATGCCAATTTTAGCCGCTTCTTGCCAAAAGTTAGGGAAAGATTTTATAACAGATTCCGTTTCGCTTAGCACAATATTGGATTGAAGAATGGCTAGCATAGCAAAAGCCATGGTTATTCTGTGGTCTTCTTGGGTTTCAATAACACTGTTTTCGTAAAATGCGTGCTGCAAGCCATCGTGCTCTAGGGAATTTGAGCTGGTTTTTACCTTGTAATGCAATTGCTGCAAACCCTTTGCCAAGGCCTCAATGCGGTTGCTTTCTTTGTGAGCCAAGCTACTTATGCCTGTGGCATTTAATATATAGGAAGCACCTGCGGTGGCGCAAATCATTGCCGGTGCCAAGTCGGGGTTATCTGAAAAGTTGAATTCGAAATTTGATTTACCAGGTAATTTACCTTTCGTAATGTATAAACCTTCTTCCTTTTCAATGGTTCGTATGCCAAGTTCTTCCATCCATTTTGCAAGAATTACATCGCCTTGAATGGAGTTTAATATTAGTCCTGGAAATAAGATATCTGCTTTATCTGCAATAACTGCTGCTTCATAAAAAAAGGCTGCGCTGCTCCAATCTGCTTCAATAGCATAGCTTTCGGCCAATTCTTCTTTTAAGCTATTTTCGGTTTGAACCAATGAATAGTTGTCGCTAATATTACAATTGAAACCAAACTGCTTTAACATGGTTTGTGTCATTACGATGTAATGCTTACTCACAATTTCACCAAGGATGTTCAAGGTTAACTCATTCTCCATTAAGGGTGCAATGAGCATGAGTGCAGATACAAACTGGCTAGATTCATTTGCCGGAATGTCAATAGCACCGCCCGTTAGTTTACAACCATTAATTTGAATTGGTAGGCAATTATTTTCTTCTAAATAGGAAATAGAAGCACCTAGTTTTATTAAAGCTGAAACTAGCGGTTCTATGGGCCTTTGTTTCATCCTTTCGCTACCAGTAATTGTGACAATAATACCGGGTGTTGCGGCAAAATAGGCTGTTAAAAAACGAAGGCAGGTGCCAGCATTTTTTATATCTATTGTCCCAGTTGGTTCAGCCAGAGCTTGCTTTAAAATAAGGGTATCATCAGCATCAGATGGGTAAAGGATAGCAATAGATTTTGCTGTTTTTTGTTGAACTACTTGTTGTAAAATGTATGCCCTATTGCTGATACTTTTTGAGGAAGGTAGTTGAATAGTTGCAACCAGATTTGTTTCATCCGATTCTATTAAAACTTTGCTCATGCAGATAAGCCCTTGTAATAATTGATTGCTTTTTCTATTAAATCATCATGACAATTGACATCAATTTTAACTTTTCCAATCTTTTTTAGTAGTGAAAAGTTGATGATGCCTTCTCTATTTTTCTTGTCATTTTTCATGACTTCAATTAATTTAGCCGTGTTGAGTTTGCCATTATATTTGGGAAAACGTTGCATGAAGTAATCTGTAATTCTTTGGAGTTCGCTGCCAGATAAGCCCATAATTGCTTTACTAATATATGCTTCGCAAATTATGCCAATGGCAACAGCCTGACCATGTTTAAGGGGAACCTCATCGTTTAACAGTGAATTTGTTTCAATGGCATGGCCTATGGTATGACCAAAATTGAGGGCTTTGCGAATATCTTTTTCTAAAGGATCCTTCTTTACAATGGCCACCTTAATTTTTACAGATTGAAAAATCAATGGACCTGCATTTTCCCAATCATGTGAGGTAATAGATTCTAGTTTTTGAAATAAGGACTTATCTTCAATTAAAGCATGTTTGCATACTTCTGTTAAACCATTTCTTTTCTCGTCTTTAGGCAAAGTGTTTAAGAAATTTGGATTGATAAAGATATATTTTGGATTTTGGAAAACTCCAATGACATTTTTTAAAGAGTTGAAATCAACACCTAATTTACCACCAATACTAGCATCTACCATAGAAAGCAAAGTGGTTGGAATATTGATAAAATCAATTCCTCTCTTATAGGTTGCTGCGCAAAAACCACCCAAATCACTAATAACACCGCCGCCTAAATTGATTAAAACTGCACGCCTATCGGCAAATAATTCTTGAAATTTTGCCCAAATGATTTCTGCATATTTTAGTGTTTTGTTGGCCTCTCCTGCTGGAATTACAATAATCTCGTAATTCATGATATAAGGACTTAAAATAGGCCAGCAAAACTTATGAGTATTGCTATCCATGACTACAAATATTTTTGAATATTCTTTATTTATCAGTATTTCAGAGAGTTTCTCCAAAACATCTGTACCTAGGAATATGTCAAAATCTTTTTGTATAATTTCTTTCATGAAATGAGCTTAAAGTAATACTTTTGTGTTGCAAAATAAGGCTATAAATTGGCTCTTACAATTTAATGTTAACAAATTATGAATCATTCATCGGTAGATTTCTCTAATACACAGCTGGCATTTCAAACAAAAACTAATAAGGAGCTAAGAAATTCCTATATACTTTATAAAGCAATTGGGTACAATTGGTTGGTTCAAACTGGCCCAAAAATGGTAGATTTATGCTTTAAAGTTGGCTTACCAATTAAGGGAATAATCAAAAAAACAGTTTTTCACCAGTTTTGTGGTGGAGAAAATATCCATGAATGCGAAAAAAACATTCAATTGATGCACAAATATGGGGTTGGAACTATTTTAGATTATTCGGTTGAAGGTGAGGAGAAAGAGGAAGTTTTTGAAGCTACAGCTCAAGAAATAATTCGAACAATTTTAAAGGCTAAAGGAAATACGAGTATTCCATTTAGTGTTTTTAAGGTTACAGGTATTGCGCGTTTTGAATTGCTTAGAAAGGTAAATTATAAGGAAAATCTTAACGATAAAGAATTCAAAGAATTTGAAGAAGTAAAGCGCCGATTTAGGTTGATATGTGAAACTGCCTACCAAAGCAATGTGAGGTTGTTTGTAGATGCAGAAGAAAGTTGGATTCAAGATGCAATAGATGGAATGGTTTTAGACATGATGCAACTTTTTAATAGAGAAATGGCAATTATTTTTAATACCATTCAGTTTTATAGACATGATCGTTTGGCTTTTTTGAAAAAATCTGTTGACCATGCTTGTGATACCAATTATTTTTATGGGGTAAAATTAGTGAGAGGAGCCTATATGGAAAAAGAGGCTCAACGTGCGCTGGACATGGGTTATATAAATCCTATTCAACCCAATAAAGACGCTAGTGATAGGGATTACAATGCGGGTTTAAAATTTTGTGTTGAGCGAATAGAAAAGGTTTCAATTTGTTGTGGAACTCATAATGAAGATAGTTGTAAATACCTCATTGAATTGATGAAGGAAAAAGGCTTAGCACCCAATGATCAGAGGGTTTATTTTTCACAATTATTTGGGATGAGTGATAACTTGAGTTACAACTTAAGTCACGCCGGCTATTGTGTGGCCAAGTATTTACCTTACGGACCAGTAAAGGCAGTATTGCCGTACTTGTTTCGCCGGGCTCAAGAGAACACTAGTGTAAAAGGGCAAGCAGGTAGAGAATTTAGTTTGGTTCAAACCGAATTGCATAGAAGGAGCCATGCCCAATAAAGAAAATTCCCATTTTAATTATGGCATTCATGAATTAAATGAAGCTGCTAAATGGGTTATAGAAACAGCTGGCAAGGATAGACTTTGGTGTTTTAAAGGCGAAATGGGAGCAGGCAAAACAACTTTAATTGCCTCTATTTGCAAGGAACTGGAAGTGGTAGGCGATGTAAATAGTCCTACTTTTTCTCTGGTAAATGAATATACAACTAGCAAGGGTAATCTTATTTATCATTTTGATTTTTATAGGATAAAAAATATAGAAGAGGTTTATGATATAGGTTTTGAAACCTACTTTGATAGCGGCAAAATTTGTTTGATTGAGTGGCCCGAGAAAATTGACAGTATTTTGGTTAATGAGCCAAGTAGGTATTTTAACATTCAATTAGCCGTTGCAGGTCGCGTGGTAACTGCATTGTAACAGTAAATTAGATTTTTGACATTGCAAAGTTCATATTAAGAAGTATCTTTGGTTAAACACAAATTACTTTTTCATGGCCGAACATTCATCCTTTGGTTTTAGTGACCTTGCAAGACAAGCTAGCCTTCAACCTAAAGAAGCTTTACTTGAAGTAAATTTCCCTCATAAAACATTGTACATTGGGGTTCCTAAAGAAACAACACTTCAAGAGCATAGAATTTCATTAACACCCTCTTCGGTTCAACAATTGGTGAACAATGGAAATGAGGTTTGGATTGAGACTAATGCTGGTAAGCAAGCAAATTTTACGGATAAAGAATACAGCGAAGCAGGGGCTAAAATTTGTTACGATAAAAATGAATTGTATAAGGCTGACGTAATTGTGAAAGTAGAACCACCTACCTTAGAAGAATTAGCCTTATTAAATCCTGATAAATTATTGATTTCGGCATTGCAACATGGGGCAAAATCTGAACCATATATTCGGGCAATGATGCAGAAAAAAATAAATGCCATCGCTTTTGAATACCTAAAGGATGTGGATGGCATTTATCCAATTATAAGGAGTTTAAGCGAAATAGCGGGTATAACTGCTATCTCAATTGCTTCTGATTTATTAAGTATTAGTGGTGGTGGAAAAGGTGAAATGTTGGGCGGTGTTTCTGGAATTCCACCAACAGAAATTGTTATTATTGGGGCTGGTACTGTAGGTGAATATGCGACGAAGGTTGCCATTGGAAAAGGTGCAACTGTAAAGGTTTTTGATCATTCATTGGCTAAGTTAAGAAGGCTGCAGAGCAATTTGGGTCAAGGTATATTTACTTCATTGATACACCCTAAAATATTGCAAAAAGCTTTAATATCGGCCGATGTTGTTATAGGTTGTATTAGAAGCGAAGAAGGTAGGAGCCCGGTTATTGTGCACGAAGAATTGGTTACACTCATGAAACCAGCCAGTGTTATTTTAGATATTAGCATTGATCAAGGTGGTGTTTTTGAAACCTCAGAGATAACTTCTCATGCAAAGCCAACCTTTGTGAAACATGGTGTAATCCATTATTGTGTTCCTAATATTACCTCCAATGTTTGTAGAACTGCAAGTTATGCTTTGAGTAATATTTTAACGCCCTTGCTACTGAGAATTGCTGAATCAAAAAACTTTGCTGATTTCTTGTATGCGAACCCAGAAGTAAGAAATGGTGTTTATATTTATAAAGGCAATTTAACCCACAAATTTTTGGGTAAACGCTTGAGTATCTATCAAAAGGATATTGATTTGTTGTTGGCTACTCATGCCTGATTTTTTTATTTGATTCGCAAGAATTACTTTTAATATTCTTAATATCAGGTATTAAAGTAATCAACACCCCTGTTGATATGTGGTGTATTAGTTGCCATTTTCAATTTCGTTATTTGAAGAATAAACAACGTTCCACGCAGTGCGAATGGATGTTTCACGGAAAGATGGAAATAACTTATTACGGACATTCTTGTTTTATTTTGGAAATAGCTGGTAAAAAGCTGCTATTTGATCCATTTATAAGAGGCAATGAGTTTGCAAAGGATATTGCCATAAATCAAATTGAGGCTGATTTTATTTTGGTTAGTCATGGACATTCCGATCATACGGCAGACTTGGTTTATTTAGCTAATAAAACAGGAGCCTTGGTTATTGCGTCTTGGGAAATAACCACTTGGCTAGAAAAGCAAGAGATTAAAAATGTTCACCCAATGAATGTTGGAGGTAAAAAAAGTTTTCCGTTTGGTAATTTGCAGATGACTTTTGCTGCGCACAGCAGTAGTTTTTCCGATGGTACTTATGCTGGGGTGGCGGCAGGGTTTTTAATAAGCTCTGAAGGCAAAACAGTTTATTACAGCGGAGATACTGGTTTGAGCTTAGAAATGAAGCTTATAGGTGAGTTAAATAAAATTGACTTGGCCTTGATGCCAATAGGTGGCAATTTTACAATGGATGCGGGGGATGCAGCATTGGCAAGTAATTTTATCAATTGTAAGCGCGTTATTGGTTTACATTATGATACATTTGGATATATAGTTATTGATCATGAATCATCAATAGCACTTTTCAAAAACAAAGGGGTAGAATTGGTATTATTAAAATCGGGTGAGAAATTCACCATTTAAACATATGGGTAAAACGATAGCAATTGTGAATCAAAAAGGTGGGGTGGGGAAAACCACCACAGCCATTAATTTGGCGGCTAGTTTAGCTGTTTTAGAATTTAAAACCTTGGTTATTGATGCTGATCCGCAAGCCAATACCACCTCTGGTTTGGGGTTTGATCCTAAA